>DASVNL010000464.1:0-2949 GCA_036383875.1 Thermoanaerobaculia bacterium | reverse complement strand
CGACGGCAAAGCGACGGCGAGTCTGTGGCATCCGCGCGAAGCGGAAGGTCGCGCGAGTGGCGCGGCGGTGCCGATCGGCGAGTTGCCGGACGCGGCGAAGCAAGTCGTCGGCGAGAATCAACCGTTGCCCGACGGATTCGTCATGCTCGGACGCAACGCGCACGCCGGCGGTCGCATCGACACGATCTCGTTCGACGTCATCCCGCGCTCGCTCGACGAGGCACTCGCCGTGGGTCTCGCCACGGGACAGCAGCACACGCTGCCAGGCTCGGTCGGTGCGACGACGGGGACGTACGACAGCGCACAAAACCTCGCGCTGCTGTGGGAAATCCAGCCGAACGTGTACAAGCCGCAGGACGATCGTAATCGCGAGATCGTGAAGATCTGGCGGAAGCATCGCAACTGGCACTTGCTCACGCTCGCGTGCGCGTTCGAATGGCTGCGCAAGCAACGCAGTCACGTGTACATCGTCAGCGGCAGTGCGCTCGCGATCACGCACGAGATGGATCCGGCGAAGCCGATGTCGGACATGATCGTCACGCTGCACGACCGGACCATCGAAGACGTCACGCGCAGCCTCGGCATCACGCTCGTCGATCCCGACGAAGCCGACGAGCGCGAACTCCTCGAGTCGGCGGTGATGAATCACGCGTTGCGCAAGCACGTTCTTGTGAACGGTGCCGCGGGCGCGATCTGGAAAGCTATCATCCCCGGTCCATGAGACCGTTGATCCGCGCCGCCGCTCTCACTTTTCTCACCCTCTCCCTCGCTGCGCAGCAGCCCGCGCGTCTCGATCTCACGGTCGACACGATCATGCGCGGGCCCGGCCTCTACGGCTACTCGCCGCGCGGCGTGCGCTGGTCGCGCGATGGTCAGCTCGTCTACTTCGACTGGAAGCAGGCCAGCGATCCGACCGAGGAAACGTACGACACGTACGTCGTCGGGCGCGATGGAAAGGGATTTCGGAAGCTCAGCGATGCGGAAGCGGACAACGCGCCGCCGCTGAACGGCAACTGGTCGCGCGATCGCAAGCGCGCCGTGTACGTCGACGACGGCGACGTGTACCTGTACGACGCGGCGGCAAAGAAGCGTCGCGCGTTGACCGATACGAACGACAGCGAGTCGAACGCGCGATTCACGCGCGACGAGAAGCGCGTCGCATTCGTGCGCGGCAACAACCTGTACGTGTTGTCGCTGACGGACGGCTCGCTCGTGCAGCTCACGAACATCGTGGGCAGCGACGAGAAGGGCCCGAACGTCACGCTGTTCGACGAAGAGATGAAGGACGCGACGGCGTCGCAGAAGTGGATCGCCGAGGAGGCGAAGTAACTGAGCGATGTCGTGGCGCGGCGGACGGCGGAGCGCAAAGAAGAAGAAGCCAAGCGCAAGGCCGCCATCGCAGTCGCGCCGATGAAGCTCAAGAAAGGGGAGACGATCTCCGATCTCGAGCTCACGCCCGACGAGAAGTTCGTCATCGCGTTCGTGAACGTCGATGCGTCCGACGGCAAGCGCACCATCGTCCCGAGCTACGTCACCGACACCGGCTACACGACCGATCTGCCCGCGCGTCGCAAAGTGGGTGACTCGCAGGGCGCGTCGAAAGTCGCGAGTGTGGCCGTCGCGGATGGCAAGGTGACGTGGCTCAAGCACGGCCTGAAGCGCATCGAGCCGGCGAAGGACGAAACCGCGAAGTCGGCGGAGACGACGAAGGAAGCGACGGCGCAGAAGACCGAGGCGAAAGAACCGCCGGAGCGCGAGATCGAGATCGACTCGTTGTTCTGGTCCGATGACGGGAAGCTCGCGGTGCTGCCGGTCCGCGCGCTCGACAACAAAGACTCGTGGCTGCTCGCGTTCGACCCTGCGACCGGCACGACGCGCGAGTTGCATCACGAGCACGACGACGCGTGGGTGCAGTGGTATCAGAACGACTGGTTCGGCTTCGTGCCGAACACCGACACGGTCTACTTCCTCTCCGAGCGTACCGGCTGGCTGCAGTTGTATGCGGTCCCATACGCCGGCGGCGAGCCGCGCGCGCTGACGAGCGGCAATTACGAAGTGCAGGAAGTCGAGCTGTCCGAGGATCGGAAGAACTTCTTCCTCACGACGAGCAAAGAGTCGCTGTACGAGCTGCATTACTACCGGATGAACTTCGACGGCACCGGCCTGACGCGGCTGACGAAGGAGCCGGGCTGGCACAATCCGGCCGCGTCGCCGGACGGCGCGCTGCTCGCGGACATCTACTCGTACACGAACAAGCCGCCGGAGCTGTACATCTCGCCGATCGGCAACGCGCTCGCGAATCGCGTGACGACGTCACCGGCGCCCGAGTTCAACAGCTACCCGTGGCTCGACGTGCCGATTGTCGACATCCCCGCGCGCGACGGAGCGAAGGTTCCGGCGCGCATCTACAAGCCTGAAAACTGGAAGGCTGGTGGTCCTGCTGTGATCTTCGTGCACGGGGCTGGCTATCTGCAGAACGTGCATCGCGCGTGGTCGAACTACTCGCGCGAGTATCTGTTCCATCACCTGCTGCGCGATCGCGGCTACCTCGTGCTCGACCTCGACTATCGCGCATCGCAGGGCTACGGCCGCGACTGGCGCACGGCGATCTATCGCCACATGGGCGGCGTCGATCTCGACGATCACGTCGACGCGGCGAAGTGGCTCGTCGCGACGCAGGGCGTCGACGCGAAGCACATCGGCATCTACGGCGGCAGCTACGGCGGCTTCATCACGCTGATGGCAATGTTCACCACGCCCGACGTCTTCGCCGCCGGCGCCGCGCTGCGCCCCGTCACAGACTGGGCTCACTACAACCATCCGTACACAGGGAACATCCTCAACAACCCGCAGACGGACCCCGAGGCGTATCGCAAGTCGTCGCCGATTTACTTTGCGGAGGGGCTGAAGGGCGCGCTGCTGATCTGCCACGGCATGATCGACGTGAAC
>DASVNL010000463.1:0-6331 GCA_036383875.1 Thermoanaerobaculia bacterium | reverse complement strand
GAAGCCTTGCGTCGCGTCGGACTCGCTGAAGGGATGCGACTCCTCGACCTCGCGAGCGGCACCGGACCGGTCGCGCGCGCCGCGGCCGAGCTCACGAAAGATCCGCGCACGATCATCGGCGTCGATCCGAGCATCGGCATGTTGCGCTCGGGCCAGACCGACAGCGCGAAGGTGCAGGCGCCGGCGGAGTCGCTGCCGTTGCGCAGCGCGTCCGTCGATCGCATCAGCATCGGCTTCGCGATGCGACACTTCGCCGATCTCGACGTCGTGTTTCGAGAATGCCATCGCGTGCTCAAGCCCGGCGGGAAGTTGCTGATCATGGAGATCACCGCGCCGGAGTCGCGCATCGCCCGCGCGTTCATGGGCTTGTACATGGGGAAGATCGCGCCTGCGATCATCCGCATGCGCACCGGCAACCCGCGCACGGCCGAGGTCTACAAGTACTACTGGGAAACGACGCGCGACTGCGTGCGGCCGAACGTGATCCTCGATGCGATGCGCAACGCAGGATTCACGGAAGCGAATCGCGGAGTCGCGCTAGGAATCTTCAGCGAGTACGTCGGAACGAAATAACGTTACGAAGACAACGCCGCTTTGCGCGCGTCGGCGAGTCGCTGAATCTGAATCGTCAGAAACTCTTTCAGCGGCTGTTCCTGCTCGGCGGAGAGCGGCGAGAAGACGATCGCGGAGCGGAACACGTACTCCGGACCTGCCTCCGTCCGTCGCACCTGAACGATGGAGCGCAGGACTTCGCACGGGACGTAAATCCCGCCGTAGCTCGGAAAGATGAGCGTCGCCGCGGTGGCGGCTTTGACCGGCGAGCGATGAATGACCGCGGCGCCGTGCAGGCTCAGATCGATCAACTCGCCGTTGACGTCGGAGAGCTGCACCGGAATCGACGCGGTCGGGAAGCGCTCGGAGCGGCGGCGGTCTTTCGGCGAAGGCATTGCGAGACGCTCGCGATTATACGGGCAGCGGGAAAAGCTCGACGCGCTCGAGCCGCCGCAGACCGAGGCGTTCGGCGGCGCTGGCGTTGGCGATCGAGATCTCGATGCAGCCGCTCGAGCCGGTGATCAGAAACGGTCCGGGCGCGGCGTCGCCGTAGTTCGATTCGATGCGCTCGATGGTCACATCGCGCACGCGCAGCCCGAACGGCGCGAACAGCACGCGCGATTGCTCGATGTCCGTGATCGCATTGCCGAAGCGATCGACCGCGACGATCGTGCCGCGCACGACGTCGTCTTCGAATCGCGGCGCGTCGTAACGCAATCGCACGATGGATTGCAGCGGCGGTCCGACGTCTTCGAGATTCAAGCCGTTCGCGATGGCCGCCGCGACGGGCGCGAATCGATCGCGTCCATGAAACGTGGTGCTGCCGTTCGGCAGGAACAGCGATTCATTCGTAACCGCGAACGCGCGACCAGCGCCGGCGAACGTGAGCAGTCCGTTGTCGGGCGCGAGGAACACGCGACCTTCGCGTTCGAGCGCGATGATGTTGCGCGCCGTGCCGACGCCGGGGTCGACGACGCAGACGAAGATCGTGCCGGCGGGCCAGTAGCGAATGATGCTACCGAGGAACCAGGCGGCGCCGAGGACGTCGAAGGGGGCGACGTCGTGGGAGAGATCGTGCACGGGCGTTTGCGTGCGCGACGCGAGCACGCCCTTCATCGCGGCGACGTACGGATCGCGCGTGCCGAAGTCGGTGAGAAGCGCAATCGCCATGACGCGACGAATATACTCGCGCCGTGTTTCGGACCATCCCTCCACAGCCGCAGCGCCTGCTCGTATTCGCGCGGCTGCCGGAGCTCGGACGGGTGAAGACGCGACTGGCCGCGGACATCGGCGAGGAGCGCACGCTCGCGGTGTACGAGGCGATGCTGCGCGACGTGCGCGCGTCGATCGGCGCGTCCGATGCAGAGACAGAGATCGAATTCTTCTGGCCGCCGACGCCCACCGCGACGGGCGACAAACTCCGCGCCGCATTCGGCGATCACGCAGTCGCGGTGCAGACCGGCGTCGATCTCACCGATCGCTTGTCGATGGCCTTCTCCGAGCGATTCTTCTTTCATCGCACGCAGAAGATCGTCGCGATCGGCGTCGACGATCCGCAGCTCCCGCGCGAGCTGATCGACCACGCCTTCGCCCTCCTCAACTCCTGCGAATACGTCCTCGGCCCCGCCATCGACGGCGGCTACTACCTCATCGGCTGCCGCGCCCTGTCCTTCGAGCCGACGATTTTCCAGGGCATCGAGTGGGGCACATCGAGCGTCCACGCGTCGACGTTGCAGAAGATCGCGAGCACAGGCCGCACGGTCGCGGTCTTGCCCGAGCGCTACGACATCGACACGCGCGACGACCTGGAGCGGTATCGGCGGGAGGGGCACTCCGGGGTCTTGGGGCAGCTTTTGCGTAATACCAGTGATGAGTGATGAATGATGAGTGATGAACTGTCTCGCCAGCGCCACATGACAGCCGTGCTCTCGCGACGCGGCTCATCACTCATCATTCATCACTCATCACTCGTTCGCAGCGAGAAACAATCATGAGAATCCTGAACTCCGAACAGATGCGCAGCATCGATCGCCGGACCACCGAACGCTTCGGCGTTCCCTCCATCGTGTTGATGGAAAACGCGGCGCTCGCGGTGGTTGATGCGATCTTCGACCACTACCCGAATTGCGATCGCGTCGCGTTGCTGTGCGGCGTTGGGGCGAACGGGGGGGATGGGTTCGCGGTCGCGCGGCACCTCGAGAATCGTGGCGTCGTGCCGGTGGTCGTGATCGTCGGCGATCGGAGCGCGATTCGCGGCGACTCGCTCACCAACCTCACGATCTGCGAACGCCTCGGCCTTCCCATCTACGAAATTCATGACGACATCGACAGCGCGCTCGCGCACGTCGCGGATGCGGATCTCATCGTCGATGCGATCTTCGGCACGGGGCTCAATCGCGCGCCGGCCGGCATGCATGCGGAGGTCATTCGCAGCGTCGCGGAGATGCGCATCCCTGTCCTCGCAATCGACCTGCCGAGCGGCGCGAATGCGTCGTCGCACGAGCCGTTCGAGCCGTGCGTGCAGGCCGAAGTCACCGTCACGTTCGCGGCGCCGAAGCTGTGTCACGTGTTCGAGCCCGCGTCGCTGTACTGCGGCGAAGTCATCGTCGCCGACATCTCGATTCCTGAAATTGCGATCGACGATGAAGGTGTCGCGCTCGCGCTGATCACGCCGAAAGACATCGAGGCGCACATCGCGCCGCGACTCTCGTCGACGCACAAAGGCACGTACGGCCACGTTGCGATCGTCGCGGGATCGCCGGGACGCAGCGGCGCCGCGGTGATGTGCGCGCGCGGCGCGATCCGCACTGGCGCGGGACTCGTCAGCGTGATGACCGATCCCGAAACCGCGAAGCTCGTGCACGCGGGCTCGATCGAGTCGATGACGTACAGCGGCACGGACCTCGCCGCGTTTCTCGAAAACAAATCGGCGGTGCTCGTCGGACCAGGACTGCCCGACGACGAAGCCGCGTATGCGAACACGCGAGCGATCGTGAGCGCCGTCGGGCTGCCGATGCTCATCGACGCCTCGGGGCTCAACGCATTCGCAGGCCGCGCATCGGAGCTCAATCCGCACAACACGCAACGCGTGATCACGCCGCACCCCGGCGAGCTCGCGCGCCTCCTCGGCACGGACTCGCAATCGATCAACGCCGATCGCATCGCCGCCGCGCGCGAAGCCGCACGCGCGACGAATTGCGTCGTCGTGCTGAAAGGCTTTCAGACCCTCGTCGCCGAGCCCGACGGCCACGTGTTCGTGAATCCGACCGGCAATCCCGGCATGGCCAGCGGCGGGATGGGCGACGTGCTTTCCGGAATCATCGCGGCGCTGCTCGCACGCGGCGCTGATCCAGTCGATGCCGCATGCACCGGCGTATACCTCCACGGACTCGCAGGCGATCTGCTGCGCGACGAGATGGGCGACACGGGACTGGCCGCGATGGATCTCGCCGAAAAGATCCCGCTGGCCATTCGTAAATTACGATGAGCGCGATGCATTTCACCGCGAAGACCGAAGAAGAATCGGAAGCCGCCGCGCGCGAGATCGCGCGAGCGCTCGACAAGAACGCCACTGTGCATCTCATCGGCGACCTCGGCGCAGGCAAGACGTTCCTCGCACGCGCGATCGCCGCGGAGCTCGGCGCGAATCCGAAGGAAGTCGCGTCGCCGTCGTTCGCGATCGTGCACGAGTACCCGCGACGCAACGCGCCGCCGATCATTCACATCGACGGCTATCGCCTCTCCGAGAATCGCCGCGAGTGGCTCGAGATCGGAATCCCGGAGATGCTCGGCGGTCCCGGCGTGAAGCTGATCGAGTGGCCGAAGCGCGAGTTCGAAGAGTTCGAAGACGCGCATGTCGAAGTGCGAATCACGGTGGCGGACGATGGCTCGCGCGTGATTGACGTGTCGCAAATGTGAGCTTGTCCGGATTCACGATCGCCGCGAGCTCGGACATCCTGCCGTTCTCGAACGTGAACGTGAGCACGGTCTCGATCACATCGCCGCGACGCAACACGAGGCCCGGCGCACCATTCACTTCCTCGATGTCGTAGGTCACGCCGGCCGAGTACTTTTCCATCAGGCCGAGGAAGAGACGGGAGACCATGTCGAACCCGTGGAGTGGGCGCTTCGACGCGAACGCCTTGCCTCCGCCGTCGCCGATCGACACGACATCCGCCGCGAGCACCTGACGCAATCCGTCGACGTCGCTCGCCGCGAGCGCATGCATGAATTGCTCGATGAGCATGCGCTGTTCTTCGACCGGTGGCGCGAATCGTTGCTTCTCCTCCGCGACGCGCTCCTTCGCGCGATGCAGGATCTGTCGCGACGACGCGCTCGTGATGTTGAGGATCGCCGCGATCTCGTTGTGATCGTGATCGAGCACCTCGTACAACAACAACACCGCACGCTCCTGCGGTGAAAGTCGCTCGAGCGTACGCAACAACGCGAGCTCCACCTTCTCGTCGCGCGTCACGCGCGCGTACGGATCGCCGTCGATGCCAGTCAGCACCGGCTCGGGCAGCCACGGTCCGACGTACGTCTCGCGACGATGCTGCGCGGACTTCAAGCGATCGAGTGCGAGTCGCGTGACGACGGTGATCAGAAACGCCTTCACGTCGCGGATCTCGTCCTGCGCCGACGACGCGAATCGCACGTACGCGTCCTGCACGAGATCCTCGGCATCCGCCGCGCTGCCGGTCATGCGATACGCGATCGAAAACAGCAGCGGCCGATGGGTTTCGAAGTCGCTCACGACGCGCGAAAAAGTAACACGCTAGAATCCGCCCGCAATGCAGATCACGCCCGAGCTCATCAAGTCCCACGGCATCACCGACGACGAATATCAGCGCATCCTCCAGATCCTCGGGCGCGAGCCGAATTACACCGAGCTCGGGATCTTCTCGGTGATGTGGTCCGAGCACTGCTCGTACAAATCGTCGCGCGTGCATCTGCGCAAGTTCCCGACCACCGGCGCGCGCGTCGTGCTCGGCCCCGGCGAGAACGCCGGCGTGATCGACATCGGCGACGGCTGGGTGGCCGCGTTCAAGATGGAGTCGCACAATCACCCGTCGTTCATCGAGCCGTACCAAGGCGCGGCGACGGGCGTGGGCGGCATCCTGCGCGACATCTTCACGATGGGCGCGCGTCCGATCGCCTGCCTCGACGTGCTGCGATTCGGCGCACTCGATGCGCCGCGAATGAAGTATCTCGTCGACGGCGTGGTGCGCGGCATCAGCGGCTACGGCAACTGCATCGGCATCCCGACCGTCGGCGGCGAGACGTCGTTCCATTCGTCGTACAACGGCAACATCCTCGTCAACGTCTTCGCCCTCGGCGTCACGAAAGCCGAGAAGATCTTCAAAGGCACAGCGGAAGGCGTTGGCAATCCGGTGATCTACGTCGGATCGAAAACAGGGCGCGATGGCATTCACGGCGCGACGATGGCGTCCGCCGAATTTGATGAAGCGTCGGAAGAGAAACGTCCGACCGTGCAGGTCGGCGATCCGTTCACGGAGAAGCTGCTGCTCGAAGCATGTCTCGAGATCATGGACTCGGACGCAGTCGTCGGCATTCAAGACATGGGCGCGGCGGGATTGACGTCGTCGTCGTTCGAGATGGCCGGACGCGCGGGCACGGGCATTCGCATGCATCTCGATCGCGTGCCGATGCGCGAGAGCGGCATGACGCCGTACGAGATCATGCTCAGCGAGTCGCAGGAGCGCATGCTGATCGTGGCGAAGAAAGGCCGCGAGGCCGAGGTCGTGCGGACGTTCGAGAA
>DASVNL010000462.1:0-1737 GCA_036383875.1 Thermoanaerobaculia bacterium | reverse complement strand
CGGAAAGGTGAATTCAGAGACTCGCGCGGATCCAGAAGCGGAGCGCGCGCAGGGCGTTGGCCTGGTCGTCGTTCAGCGCGTTGGTGAGATCGGAGGCGAGGGTGAGCTTCACGCGATCGAACGGAATCGCGTAGCGGATGGCGAGGCTCGTCGATGCAGCGGTCGAGTGATGATGCGCGAGTTGCTCGAGCAGCGTGACGCCGAGCTCGTGCTCGCCGATGGGGAACTCGGCGCCGACCCACGCCGTGGCGAGGTGGCGCGTGGCGGTGTCGGCGTACGAGTACGTGCCGCCGGCTTCGAAGCGATCGAAGAGGCGGTACTGCGCGGCGAGGCGGAGCTCGTCGGTGGTGATCAGCGCGCCGTCGCGGCGGATCGCGTCGATGCGCGCGCTGCCCGACGTGCCGATCGCCGTCGCGAAGCCGATCGTCGACATGCGCGTGCCGGAGTAGTCGCCGGAGCTCGCGAAGAACGCGCGGCGTCCGTCGCCGTGCAAGTCGTACGCGACGGCGACGCGCGGCGATGTGCGATCGTCTTGGTCGTCGTTTTCGCGTCGCACGCCGGCGTTGATCGTCCAGTGTCCGGCGGACCAGCGATCGTTGATGAAGAGCGCGTGCGAATCGTCGAACGAAGTCGCGCCGGCCGAGAGCACGTGATCGCCGCGCACGTGCGAGACGCGCAGCGCGAGCCAGTCGTCATTCGTTGCGAAGGCTTGCACGTTCGTACGCAGTCCGAAGATCCCGGTGTAGCGCAACGCCGCGATCGATTCGTTTGCGTCGAGATACGAACCCTCGACGTTGTGTGACGCGCCGAATTGCGCGGTGAGCTTACCCGCGACGCCGCGCAAGTCCTGGACGTGACGCCACGCGTCGTCGCCGCTCCATGCCGATGCGAAGAACCACAGCTTCTCCGGCACGATCCGACCTGCGCCGGTTGCTTCGACGAGATGCTGCGAGATGCCGTCCGAGATCGTGTCGCGCAGCGAGAACGTTCGCTCTTCGCCGCCGCGGCGCATGCGCGCGATGATGCGGTCCGTACCGGCCTCGATGATCGTCACTTCATCGATCACCTCTTCGCCGATGTCTGACGGGAATCGCGAGCCGGACTCCGTGCGGGCGAACAGCGACGCCGCACCGGCGGGCGTGCTCTCGACGGGCATGCGCTGCAACGCGTCGCGCGTGATGTGCGACGTGATCGCGGTGGTCTCCGCGACGGTGAGCGTCGACGCGGTCGACGTCACGCTTTCCTCGTCTTCGCTCACTTCGAGCTTCGCGTCCGCACGTGCGACGCGTGCAAGCTCGACGACGGCGCGACGCGTGAGCGACGTGTGTCCGCGCTTCGAGAACGTCACGTCGTACGTGCCGGGTGGCAGTGCGTCGAGCCAGTAGCGGCCGCGCGCGTTCGTGGTCGTGGTGCGCGAGCCTTGCAGCGCGCTCGACGTCGCCGTGACCGTGACCTCTGCGCCGGGCGCGTTGCCGATGACGACCCGGCCGGTGAGGGCCGTGGTCGTCATCGATCCAAACGCGAAGGGCGCGAGCAGCAGAAGAACGGCGGCGAAGCGCAGCGTTCGCATTACCGGGTCATCTGGCGATAGCGAATGCGGTGCGGCTGCGTGGCGTCGGCGCCGAGCCGTCTCTTCTTGTCTTCCTCGTACTCGGAGAAGTTGCCGTCGAAGAACGTGACCACGCTGTCGCCTTCGAAGGCGAGGATGTGCGTGGCGACGCGATCGAGGAACCAGCG
>DASVNL010000461.1:0-12587 GCA_036383875.1 Thermoanaerobaculia bacterium | reverse complement strand
CAGAACATCACCGCCGAACAGCATCGCAAGCTGAGCGAGAACGTGCAGTTGGCAATTTCCCTCGGCGCCACGGTCGTGACTCGCGAGTCGGAGGATATTGCCGGCGCGCTCTGCGATTTTGCGAACGAGACGCGCATCAATCTCCTCGTCGTCGGCAAACCGACACGGCCGGGACTGTTCGCGCGCTTCGTCCCCAGCATCGTGCACAAGCTGCTCGATCGCGGCCGCGGCTTCGATCTCGTCATCATCGATACCGCCGCGGACGAAGAACATTAAGAAAGCATTAAGATTCGCCGCTTCCAAAAGTTCCGGAGCTAGACTCCGGCGCAATGTCGTCCGACCACAGACCGCCGCACGAATCGTTCGCCGAACGTGTACAGCGCAAAATCATCGGCGAGCCCCGCGATGTCAACGATCCGCACGTCCTCCACAAAATCTCACTCATCGCATTCCTCGCCTGGGTTGGACTCGGCGCTGACGGATTATCGTCATCGGCCTATGGACCGGAGGAAGCATTTCGCGCGCTTGGACAGCACCACTATCTCGCCCTTGCCCTCGCCATCGCGACCGGCATTACAGTCCTGATCCTGTCCGCGTCCTATTCGAGCATCATTGAACAATTCCCGACCGGCGGCGGCGGATATGTCGTCGCATCCCGCCTTCTCGGACCACGCTTCGGCGTCATTTCAGGCTGCGCGCTCGTCGTCGACTACATCCTGACCATTACGGTTTCGATTGCATCCGGCGGCAACGCGATCTTCAGTTTTCTTCCGCAGTCATTGCACACGTGGAAAATGCCCGCGGAAGTCGCGGCGATCGTCGTGCTGATCGCGCTGAATATTCGCGGCGTGAAGGAGTCGGTGAAGATCCTGACGCCGATCTTCATCGTGTTTCTCGCGACGCATGCACTGCTGATCGGATATTCGATCTTCACGCACCTCGGTGCGATCCCGGAAGT
The DNA here is from genome assembly GCA_036383875.1 of Thermoanaerobaculia bacterium. GTDB lineage: Bacteria > Acidobacteriota > Thermoanaerobaculia > Gp7-AA8 > Gp7-AA8 > QHVT01. The sequence continues at coordinate 11,629 of DASVNL010000461.1, read as the reverse complement.
CACGCATCGTCTGTCCGATGAATATTCGGCCGGCATGGCGACGCTCGGGATCGGCGGAATGCTCATGCTGTTCCTTCGCGCGTACTCGCTCGGCGGCGGCACTTACACAGGGATTGAGGCCGTCTCCAATGGCTTGCAGATCATGCGCGAGCCGCGAGTGCAGACGGGCAAGAAGACCATGATCTACATGGCCATCTCTCTCGCGCTCACCGCCTCGGGCATTCTCGTCGCGTATCTGCTGCTGCAAACGCGTCCGATCCATGGCAAGACCATGAACGCGGTGTTGTCAGAGCAGGCGTTCGGCTCGTGGCATCTTGCCGGCCTGCCGGTCGGCTACTGGCTCGTGCTCGTCACCCTGATCTCGGAGGGACTGCTTTTGTTCGTAGCGGCGCAGGCGGGATTCATTGATGGACCGCGCGTCATGGCGAACATGGCCGTCGACTCGTATTTTCCGCATCGTTTTGCCGCTCTTTCCGAACAACTGTCGATGCAGAACGGCGTGCTGCTCATGGGCATCGCCGCATTGGGCATGCTGTTCTACACGCACGGCAATATCCACGTGCTGGTGGTGATGTATTCAATCAACGTATTCCTCACGTTCACGCTGTCGCAGATCGGAATGTGGCGCTTCTGGTGGCCGCGCCGAGGGGATCCGAAGCGGCGATATCACATCTTCATTCATGGACTGGCGATGGTGATGTGCGCCGGCATTCTCGCGATCACGGTGTTCGAGAAATTCGGACACGGCGGATGGGTCACGGTCGTCATCACCGCGATTTTTGTTCTGCTCTGTCTTCGCGTGAAGCAACACTACGACTCGATTCGTGCCGGCCTGCGCCAATTGGACGACATCCTCAGTACGATTCCGACGACCGGCGAGCCAAATTCGCAATCACTGAATCCCAATGCGCCGACGGCCGTAATCCTCGTCAGCGGCTTCAATGGCCTGGGCGTTCATACCATTTTGTCCACGCTGCGCTTCTTTCCCGGCCTCTACAAACAATTCATCTTCGTCTCGATCGCGGTCGTCGACTCGGGGCATTTCAAGGGCCGGGAGGAAATCGAAGCACTGCAAAAGCAGACCGACGAAGACGTGCGTAAATACGTCGACCTCACACGCCGCCTCGGCTTCCCGGCGGATGGCGTGACGGAGATCGGAATCGAAGTGGTCGCCGAAGCAACGGAAGTCTGCGAGCGGGTTGCCCAGCAGTATCCGAAGGCCACAATCATTTCAGGCAAGCTCGTGTTCCGGCAGGAACGCATGTTCAACCGGCTTCTGCACAATGAAACGCCGACGCTGATTCAGCGGCGGCTGCAATGGCTTGGCGTGCCGATGGTCGTGTTGCCGGTGCGAGCGAACGTCTGAGCGCGCGCCTGGGGGGCTCGCACGCGCACAGAGAGTCGGACGTCAAACGTAGACCTAGGTGCCTGCGTCGCGTATCGTCCTCGGCAGGATGCATGCACAAAGCCTCGGCGTGTGGTCTCGACGGTTTACGCGCGCAGCAGCCGCCGATGCGACGTCGCTCATCGACGACCGGGCGATTCTGGCCCTCGAATGTGCCGCGATCTTCGTCGCGCTTCCGGTCGCACTGGCGTTGGGCGTTCTGGACGTACCGTTCGTGATTCCGCTCGGAATCGCCACGCTGGCCTGCGTCACGTGGCTTCTGCAACGCCATGTGCCGCTCATGCTTCGCGCAACAAGGCGCGATGTGCGGCGCGTCGTCGCGCGGTTCGCGATCGCATCGACGCTGCTCGTCGCGACGCTGCTCCTGTTCGCGCCGGAGCAGCTCGCCTTCTTCCCGCGCGCGCATCCGTGGAAGTGGCTGATCCTCGCGATCGTCTATCCGATCGCATCAGTGTGGCCACAGGAGTTGCTCTATCGGTCGTTCTTTTTCGAGCGCTATGAGCCGCTGTTCGGGCGCGCACTCCCGATTGCGAGCGCACTCGCATTCGCATTCATGCACATCCTGTACAGGAACCCAACGGCCGTGCTGCTCACGCTCGCCGGTGGTCTGTGGTTCAGCTCCACCTACGACCGCACCCGTTCACTGCCTCTGGTGTGGCTCGAGCACACGCTCTTCGGCCTGCTCGTCTTCACGATCGGCCTCGGCGATTCGTTTCACTCCTCGCGCTTCTGGTGAAACGCGAAGAAATCACGCGCCCCCTCGTTCGTCATGTATCGCGCAAGCATCTTCTCGGGCGTCTTGCGCAGATCGACGATCACCAGAGCATCGAGCACGGACGAGAAATCGCGATCGACGTTGAGCGCTGCCACACGTCCGCCCACGTTGAGATACTGCCGCAACAGCACGGGCACCGCACGCTGTCCATTCTCGAGTTCCTGCAAGAGATCCTGCATTTCGTCGAAATCATCCGGCGCGTCGACATCCTTCGGTCCGCGGAACGGCGTCTGCGACTTCACGTGAGGCGCCAGCTCGGGCGCGACGGCGACGCGCATCAGATACTTCGCGAGCATCGCGCGTGAACGCGACGTGTATTCGTTCGAAATGCTCGCCGGTCCGAAGAACACGCAGTGCCGCGGATCGCGCCGCGCGAATCCTGCGATGCCTTTCCACAACAGAAGCAGCGGCGCGTAACTCTTCTGATACTCCGGACGTACCCACGAGCGTCCCATCTCCACCGCATGCCCACCGAGCTGCTTGAAGAACATCGGCGAGTAGCGGAAGAGCTTCGCCGTGTACAACCCCGCCACTCCGTAGCGAGGCACGACTTCGTCGACGACGCCGATTCGATACGCCCCGGCAAGCTCTTCACGATCGCGATTCCACAGGAACAGATGCAGATAGAACGAATCGTGCGCATCCAGATCGATCGCCTTGCCCGTCCCTTCTCCGACGGCGCGAAACGTGATCTCGCGCAGGCGTCCAATCTCCTGCAGCACATTCGGGATCGCCGCGGCCGGCGCGAGAATGACATCGAGCTCCCCGCTCGACGAGAGCGTGTTCTCGCGCGGCAACGCGCGCACTTCGCGCGCAAGCGTCGCAGCCGGAATGGGCGGCGCGATGACTCCGTGATGCCCGCGCCGCTCGATCTTCGTCGCCGTCGGCGCCGTGGTTCGACTGGTGAGAACGTACGTGCGCCTGCGCAGATAGTCGATCAGCGCCTCGTCCGTTTCGAGATGCGTGAGCCGCGAGAATGCGATTGGACTGCCGATGCGCATCGCGATGTTCGTGTGGCGCCGATCGAGCAGCGCGTGCGGCAGCAGTGCGGTGCGGAGTGTTGGATGCACGAGTCCTGCGAGTTGAAAGAGCGGTCCGTTCGCGCCGGGAAAATAGACGGGCAACACGGTCGCCTTCGTACGGCGGATGAGTCGCGCGATGTGCGGATTCCAGGGCGGATCTTCGACCGACCAACGATCGAGATGAAGATGCGACACGGCACCGGCGGGGAACGTCGCGAGCATTCCGCCGTTGCGCACATGCGTCACGGCATTGCGGATCCCAAGCACGTTCGCAGTGGATGCGCCAGGACGAAACGGATCGACGAGGATGAGATCGTCGCGTAATTCGGGGATGCGGCCGAGGAGATGATTGGCGAGAAGTCGCACATCCGCGCGCACACTCCCAAGAATCCGCGCCAGCACGATCCCCTCGGCCGCACCAAATGGGTGATTGGCGACGACGATCACCGGGCCGGTTGCCGGAATCTTCGCGAGATCCTCAGAGCTAACCTCGCACGACAGACCGAGACTGCGCCGAATCGTTTCGAAGAACGGCTCGTGCTCGGTACGGGGCATCGCCTCGTACAACTCGGACAGTGCATGAAGACCTGTGATGCGCTCGGCGGCGCCGGCGGTAATCGCAGCGAGAGGCGAAGCGGCAGGTGCGAGATCGAAGACTTCCGACTTTGTCGTCACGCTGCGCATTCAAGCGGGCGCGTGTTGGACTCGTTACGCGTCGCCGTAAATTCGCGGTACGAAGCGCGTCACGACCGTACGATTTCAGTTCTCGAGCTGGCGCGAGGGCGAATCCGTCGTTTGCGTTGATCCGGTGTCGAGCAAAGCGTCGTCGAGGAGGTGGCTGACCAAGTCGATGTTCGCGCTGATCGCAGTCGGTCGCCCCTTGAGCGTCGCGTCATCGATCGCGAGATCAAACTGCGCGTCGATGCGCGTCAGATCGCTCTCGATTTCCGCGAGCGTTTCTTCGCGCCGCTGCACGTTGCGCAGGCGCTGACGAAGAATCGCGAGCGTCGCCTCGCGCGACTCACGCAACGAGCCTGAGCCTGTTCCAGTCGCGAGCTCACGCTCCGCGGCCGCGATGCGCGATCGCAGATCCGCTTCCGTTGCGGAACCATGCTCGAGCAGATTGCGCCGCGAGACCATCAGCCGTCCGGCGATCTCTTCGAGACGCGCCAGTGCCTCGCGATTGCTGTCGAAGAGAAAGTCCTCCTCGGGCGAATCGCGATAAAGCTGTTCGACTCGCGCGCGTTTTTCTGCGAGTCGCGCGAGTCGCTCGCGCGATGCGGCGTCGAGGTTAGGCACCACGGACGCTGGTGCGTCGCGCAGTTGTTGGCTGGCGACCGCATCGACCGCGTTCTGGAACCGCGGATTCGTTGCGAGTGCGTAAAGGTAGATCGTTTCGAGTGCCGCACCGGCGAGCCAGATCGACGGCTCGCCGAATCCGAGAATCGCGACGCCCGTTACCGCGAGGGCGTTCCAGGGAATGCGGCCGAAGCCACCGAGTTCCGGGCGGGCCCAGAACGCTTCTTTGAGATAACGCAGCATGGGTTCAGCGCGTGCGTTGCCATGATGCCAGAAGGTTGTTGATCACCTCGCCCTTCGGCGGCTCGCACATCTGACCGAGGTCGTTGCGGAGACCGTACCGCTGATAGGTCGTGAACGGGCTTCCCGCGAACATGACGGGCACGTTCGGATTGCCCGGACGGAATCCGTGCACCAGCGCCTGACGCTGCACGGGCTCGCTCATCAGGAACTCGAGGAAAGCGTTTGCGGCGCGTTTCTGATCGGCACTGCTCCACGGCGCATCGATGACGTAGTACGGATTGTCGTTCCAAAGATTGCGGCGCGGATAGACGATGCGCAGCTCGCCCCATCGACCTTGCGCACTTTTCAGATAGTCGATCGCGACGTTTTCGTAGACGAACACCGCGTCGAACGCGCTCGGCCCTTTGAGCACCATCTCGCGCATCAGCGTACCGGTGCTCGGCGAGAGCGTGACGGCGCGCTCGATCGTCGTCAGCTTCTGCTGAAACGCGGAGTCGACGACATCGGCGGGCGTGAGTCCTCGCGTCTTGCCGTGGTGGTCGTACGCCATCAGCACGAGCGTGACGAGACCACTGTTCGACTCGTTCGGAGTCGTATGTCCAAATTTGAACAGACCCCACTCCGGCTTGCCTGCAACCGCTTCCCATCCCGTCGATTCACCGAGCGCTTTCGCAATCGTGTCGAAGGTGACGTCGCCGTACTTCGCGCGAAAGGCATCCGCACGTTCGGCCCACATCACAAAGACCATCGGACTCAGTGCGAGTGATTCCTCTTTCGCGATCGGATTCCCTTCGCCGCGGCGCAGACTCCAGTCCTGAAGGAACGTGTCTTTGTACACGGAGCTGGCGGGAGTCCAGACGTGAATGCGCTCGTCGCCCGAGACCAGAGCCTGCGCGCCTTCGAGCGATCCCATCGGGATGAGATTGACGCGCACGTCGCGGCCCGCATCGGTCTTTGCGAATTCACGCGCGGCCCATTCGAGCCAGTTCTTCTTTTCAGTGCCGTACGCGACACCAAGCTCGACGCCCTTGCCATCGGACGGCGCACTCGTCGACGCGCTCGTGCTGCTGCTGCTCGACGTACCACGCGCGTTACGGCTTTTTGTGTAAAGCCGGTACGCGCCGTAGATGCAGCCGGTGATGATCAGAAAGATGACGAACTTTCCGAGGATGGTCGGGCGGGGGCCGCCGGATGTGGTTTGGCTCATGTCAGAAAAAAGTCGCGATCTCGCGCAGGATCGCGCGAATGTTTTGTGGATTGCCCTCGTAGTATTTGGCCTGAGTTGCGTCCGCGATTTTCTCGAGGACGTCTTTCTTCGCATCGCGCCCGTAGCCGATGGTGAACACGCGAATCGTGCGCGTCTCGTTGTCGAAGCGAATGCGATCGAGCAGGGCGTCGAGCTTCATCTTGCTGTCGCGATCCTCGCCGTCGCTCAGCACGACGATGGACGTGATCTTGCCGCGATCGACGTCACGACGGCTGAGCTGCTTCTGATACGCGACGTCGATTGCGTCGTAGAGCGCGGTGCCGCCGTCGGCGTAGAGCCCGCGGATTCTGTCGTTCGCGGTGGAACGACCGGTCGCGAGCGATGACGCTTCGATCGACGGACGGACGTCGTCGTTGAACGGCACGAGCGTGAATTCATCGGCGTCGTGCAGCAACTCGACGAGTTGCAGCGAGCCGTCGCGCGCGTTGTCCATCTTTCGGTCATCTTCCATGCTGCCCGAAACATCGAGGACAAGCGTGACGTGCGCGGTCTTCTTGTTCGAGCGCCACATCCGGAGAACCGCATCCATCACGGACGCGGATGGCACTTCCAGTGTCGTCTTCGGCTCCAGCGGATCGACGCCGTTCGTCGCATCGATCGGTGCGGCGACGGGCACGTCGACTGCGCCGGGCCGGAAGCCGAACGGAATCGCCTTCTCCTGCTGCTCGCGCGCAAGCAGGTAGTCGATGTAGAGCTTCGCGGCCTCGCGCTCGACCGGCGTGACCCACGGACGTTCGACGATGCCGACCGGATGATCGCTCCAGAAGGTTCCTTCCTTCGGATAGATCGCGACGACGGGGAACGGCATCGTCCCGCGACCGTTCACGTTCGCGTCGATGACCATGTTCTCGTACAGCACCGCCGCACTCAGATAGCGCGGACCGTTCGCGAACATCTTCTTGCCGAAGAAGCCGGTCGAACTGCCGTAATGCACGACAGCCTGTTCGATTCCGCGCACGAACTCCGCGTTCTTCGGATCTTCGACGTCCGCAATCGTGAGTCCTGACTTCTTGCCGGTCGCGGCGTAGATCTCCGCGAGAATCGAGATCAGACCGCTGTTGCTCGATTCGGGATGCGTGTGGCCGAAACGGAACGGTCCCCACTCAGGATGTCCCACCGACGCCCAGCCTTGCGGATTCCGCGACAACGCGAGCACGTCGCTCCACCCGACCGGCTTCGACGGCCAGCCCAGCGCTTCCGCCATCGGCTTCCACATCGTAATGACCACCGGCGAGAGCACGAGGTTCTCCGTGCGTGCAATGAGGTCCTTACCAGTCTTCGTGCGCGATTGCGCATTCGCGAGCGTGATGAACGCGGCGGACGCGGGACTCGTGAGATGCGCTTTGCGCGATTCGGTCAACAGCTCGTCGATGCAGTCGCCCGACCCCATCGGGATCGCCTCGACTTCGATCCGCTTTCCGGCCGCGGTCTTGTGATCACCGTTGTTGAACGCATCGGTGACTGCACGAATCCACGCTTCTTTCTCGGACCCGAAGGTGAAGACGAGATGCACGGCATCGGGATCGCGCGGCATTGCACCGGAGTCTTGCGCCGCATGCTCGCGGCGAGCATTGCAGGCAACGAGGATCAGAGCGACGAGCGAGACAACGAGGCGCTTCATTCGGGGTCAGAGTACAAGCGACCCGCAACAATCACCGGTTCTTGAACTCGAATTTACACGCATTGCATGTCGCGCCCGGAAACGTCGCGAAGTTGGATTGCCATTCGCGATTCATGGTGGCGAAAATATATTCGCTCATGCGAATATCCGCCGCGTCATGCGCGCGATCGTCAGCGAAGGAATCGGCACCGCACTGCTCGTAGCTGCCGTTGTCGGCTCCGGAATCATGGCCGAGCGACTGGCCGGCGGAAACGCTGCACTGGCATTACTCGCGAACAGCCTGGCAACTGGCGCGATGCTCGTTACGTTGATCTTCACGTTCGGTCCGATCTCCGGCGCGCATTTCAATCCCGCCGTCTCGATCGCGGCAGCGGTCGAGGGCGGCTTCTCCTGGCGGAAAGTGCCGGGTTACATCGCCGCGCAAACCGGCGGCGCGATCGCCGGCACGATGGCCGCGCACATGATGTTCGAGCTTCCGCTCGTGACGTTGTCGCGACACAGCCGCTCCGGATTCGCGCAACTCTTCAGCGAGTTCGTCGCCACCTTCGGGCTGGTAGTGATCGTTCATGGCACCGGCAAGCGCGCGACCGTCGTTCCACTCACCGTGGCGGCGTACATCACAGCGGCCTATTGGTTCACGTCGAGCACCAGCTTTGCGAATCCGGCGGTGACACTTGCGCGCGGCCTGACCGACACCTTCTCGGGCATCGCACCCGCGGGCATCCCCGGATTCATCGCGGCGCAGCTCCTCGGCGCGCTCACCGCCACGTTGCTGTTCCAGTGGATCGGAAAGGGATCGATCGCCAGATGAAGAAACGTGTCCTGTTCCTCTGCACTCACAATTCCGCCCGCAGTCAAATGGCCGAGGGGCTGCTCCGCAAACTCGCAGGTAACCAGTTCAAAGTCTTCAGCGCCGGAACGGAGCAGACGTCCGTGCGGCCGCTTGCGATCGAGGCCATGCGTGAGATCGGAATCGACATCACCGGCCACCGATCGAAGACCCTCGACGAATTCGCCGGCCAGACCTTCGACTATGTGATCACCGTGTGCGATCGAGCAAACGAAAGCTGTCCGATTTTCCCGGCGGCGACACAGCGGATTCACTGGAGCTTCGACGATCCCACCGCCGCGACGGGAACGGACGAACAGAAGCTGCGCGCGTTCCAGACGGTGCGCGATGCGATCCAGCAACGCCTGCGGATGTTTCTGATCATCGCGAACAAGAAGCAATAGCAAGCGACGATTCAGAATCCGCTGATCGCGATCACCGCTCCCCGAGGCATCGCATTTCCGCCTTCCGGCCAGTGACTGGACGGACCCTTCGTCGCGAGGTCAACGGAGTTGCCGCCGGGGTGTTGGACCGAGAGAAACATCGTGGAGCCGTCGGGCGTCCACGATGGGCCTGTGAGCTCGCACTCGATCGGCCCGGCTGCGGCTCGATACACCTTTCCGCCGTCGTAGTCGCTCGGCAAAACGAACAGTGAGTTGTTGCCCATGAACCGATAGATCCCGCGGCCCACGACATCGTCCGAAACGTCGGTGCACATCCAGAGGTTGCCGCGTTCATCGAACAACAGGTTGTCCGGACACGAAAAGCCGCTCTGCGGGCCGCCGGTCGCGAACACTCCCCACTCGAACGTGTCGTGGTCCCCATCGACGAGTCGCACGATGTGCCCGTAGTAGTTGCCGTGCAGCGCGTTGTTCGTCATCGCAATGAACACGCTGCCATCCATCGGATGAAGTTCGAGGTCCTCGGGGCGATCTACCGGAGTCGCGCCCGCGTCGATCGCCGCCTTTCGCGCATCCGCCAATGCCTGTTCCGTCGCGGGCAGTGCGATCCAGCGGCCTTTCGAGAAATCGGCGGCGTACAACGTTCCGCTTTCGAGAATGGTGAGGTTCGACGCGCGGTCACCCGTGTCGCGAAGCTTCCGATCCGCGACGAATTTGAAAACGCACGAGTCGCGCTTGTCGTCACCCATGTACGCGACCACGGTGCCATCCGCCAAAACGCGGATAGCGATGTTCTCGTGGCGAAATCGTCCAAGCGCCGTGTGTTTGCGTGGAACAGCGGCCGGATCGAACGGATCGATTTCGATCACCCAGCCGTAATGACGCCGCCCATACACGCTCGGCTCCCAATTCACGCCATCGGGGCCGAAGTCCTGAAAGTTTTCTTCGCAGCTCAGCACTGTGCCCCACGGCGTGACGCCGCCGGAGCAGTTGGCGAGCGTTCCGATTGCAGTCGGACCGCCGTCGATATTCGCGGCCGGACCAGTCAGGCGAAACGGCGTCCGCGCGTCATAACGGCGGTTGAATTTTCCGTCCTTCACCAACCGCCAGGTGCCATCTATCCGCGCAATGCGATTCACGCTCACGCCGACCGATGCGTACTCGCGCGCCAGTTGCGCGGCGCTCCCATCGCGCGGTTTCAGGTCGTGAAGAAAGCGCGGGTCGAACTGCTCGTGGTTGACGACGAGCAAACCCTCACTGCTCGACGCATTGCGCGGCGCGAATCCATAAGCGCCACGCGCGAGATCGAATCCGCGCTGGGGCAGATCGATCGGGAAGAAGGCGGTGAAATCCGGATCGGAACCGAACGATCCGTTCCCGATGTCGTCACCTGTTCGCAGGACGACGTGGCGTGCGAATCCCCTCGCGGTCACGAAGTCGTCGGCGTGTGATGGAGCAATCGGCGCGAAACGCGTCTTCTGCTGCGCGGCACCTCGCGGCGCCGACTGCAACTGCAGCGGAAGTGTCGCCACCGCCCCACCGATCGCTGCCGCCCGAAACAGCCCGCGTCGATCGACCCGTGAAGAGAACAACGCCTGCCAATCCATGGACCGGGAACGTAGCGGACGCGCATCAACAGCTCATTGTCGCCGCGTAAATTTCGCGCGACGACTCCGGCTTCACGACGCTTTTACGGGCGCTGCACACCCAACGATCAACGTGCATGGTGAACTCCTCGACATGATCGAGACAGAAGCTCGCCGCGAAGTTCTCAGTGGAGGACGTGTCAAAGCGTTTCTCTGCGAGGCTCGGACACGATGGCTCGCGGATTATTACGGAGAGCGGATGGTCCGACGGGTGATGAGCGCGCTCCCGGCGGGAATCGCCGCCGACGTCGAGCTTGCACCCATTGCCGGTTGGTGCCGCTTCGAGACGCTCGTCGCGCTCGACGCCGCGATCCTGGAAATCTGCGGGCGTTCCGGCCGCGACGTCCTTCGCGATCTTGGACGCTACGCCGCGCACCTCAGCGTCAATCAAACACCCGGACCGGATGCCCTGCATCGCTTCTTTCGCTCCACCGCGCTTCGCGATGCGCTTTTCCAGGAAAGCGCACGAGGCGTGTACGAAGACGTCGGGCCGAAGCACGGACGGCTGTCCATCATTGCCGCACCTTGCTTCAGCGCGGCATGGTGCGAGTCTGCCGCCGGCTACCTCGAGCACGTCGCGGTGATTCATGACGCTTCGCATCCCGATGCGACCATCTCGTCCTGCCGCGCATCCGGCGACGAGTTTTGCGTCTTCGACATCCGCTGGCAGTGATCGCAAGGAGTGACGCGTCATGTCGATTCATCTGCCGCATCTCCCCTCTTTCACGAAGTTCGTTGCTCGCGCTGCCCCCGTACGCACATCGTCCGCGGCGATTTCGCTCGACGTGATGCTTCGGGACATCGGGCCGCAAGACATCACGCCGCACTTTCAGCCGATCGTCGATCTGCTTGGCAGTTCCGTCATCGGCTACGAGATTCTGTCGCGTGGTCCGGCACCCTATGAATCGCCGACGCTTCTGTTCTCGCGCGCACGCGAGCTCGGCCTGACGTCCGACCTCGAATACGCCTGTCGCAGCGCCGCTCTTGCCCGCGTCGCGCGCCTCTCGCCGCAGCTCCGGCAGTCGCAGTGGTTCGTGAACATTTCGCCTGAAGTGTTCTGCGCCGGTGCGGACCAGCTCGCGCCAGTCATCTCGGCGATCCGCAGGAACGGGCTCGAGCCC
>DASVNL010000460.1:0-6723 GCA_036383875.1 Thermoanaerobaculia bacterium | reverse complement strand
GTCGGCGTCGCGGACGAGCAGACGTCGGTCGTCAACACGCGCGGTGCCGCGGCAGTCGCGCCGAAGACGGGCGGACCGGGCGTGCGTCTCGCGCCGGGTGAGAAAGTCAGCGCGACCGCGGCCGGCGAACTGTCGCCCGTCAAGAAACTCGCGCTTCCGCCGGCGCTCCTCTCCCCTGGCGACAATCAGGTCTTCCAGCTTTCGAACGAGCTGAAAGTGCAGTTCATCTGGCAGCAGCAGACCGATGCGAAAGCGTACGTGCTGCAGGTTTCGCGTTCGCGTCTGTTCTCGACGCAGGAGATCAACGAGCGTCGCGCGAAAACCACGGCGACTGCGAAAGTCACATCGGAAGGCGCGTTCTACTGGCGCGTCGCGTCGGTCGGTCCGGACGGCGACGTCGGTCCGTTCTCGACGTTCCGCCGGTTCCGCGTGAGTGGCGGCGGAAAAGCAGTCACGGATCGCGAGCCGCCGAAGCTCACGATGAAGCAGCCGTTCCATGTGGGCGGCCAGTTCTATACGATCGCCGGCAGCACCGAGCCGGGCGCAACGGTCTTCTTCAATGACGAGGAAGTGGACGTCGAATCGAGCGGCGCGTTCCAGAAGCTCGTCGGCTTCGACAAGATCGGCCGCAACACGATCGTCATCAAAGCAGTCGATGCGGCGGGAAATCAAACGGTACAATCACAAGTCGTACTCGTCGAAGAGTAACGGCACCACGCGCCGCAGTTCACCAGGCCCTCGTTGTAATCCTCAATTCGAATCTCGTTCTCGATCTCATCTGGACCTCATTTTGCACAAGCGGCGCTCGGCCGCCTCACGGTTAACTCAAGCAAGGAAACGACAAACGGAATGGCTGTGAAATCGCTCCTCTCGATGTTCTCGAACGATCTCGCGATCGATCTCGGAACAGCGAACACCCTCGTCTACGCGAAGAACAAAGGCATCGTCGTGCGCGAGCCGTCGATCGTCGCGGTAAACAAGATCAACAACAACGTCGAAGCCGTCGGCAAGGAAGCGAAGGAAATGCTCGGGCGCACGCCCGGCAACATCGTCGCCATCCGGCCGATGAAAGATGGCGTCATCGCCGACTTCGAAGTCACCGAGAAGATGATCAAGTACTTCATCGAGAAGGCGCACGGGCGCCGGTTCCTCGTGAAGCCACGCATCGTCATCTCCGTTCCCTCCGAGATCACGCAGGTCGAAAAACGCGCGGTCAAAGACTCCGCGCTGCGCGCCGGCGCCACGGAGGTCTACCTGATCGAACAGGCCATGGCCGCCGCGATCGGCGCGGGACTGCCGATCACGGATCCGACCGGCAACATGATCGTGGACATCGGCGGCGGCACGACCGACGTCGCCGTCATCTCGCTCGCGGGCATCGTCTACTCGCGCTCCGTGCGCGTGGCCGGCAACGAGATGGACGACGCGATCATTCAGTACATCAAACGCAAGTACAACCTCCTCATCGGCGAGCGCACCGCGGAGCAGATCAAAATGGAGATCGGCTCGGCGTTCCCGCTCGATGAAGAGATGACCATGGAGATCAAGGGCCGCGATCTCGTCGAGGGCGTTCCCAAAACGCTCGTCGTCAGCGACGAGGAAATCCGCGAGGCGCTCTCCGAAACGGTGGCCACGATCGTCGAAGCGGTGCGCGTCGCGCTGGAGCGCACGCCGCCCGAGCTCTCCGCCGACATCATGGACAAGGGGATCATCATCGCGGGCGGCGGCTCGATGCTGAAGAATCTCGACAAGCGTCTGCGCGAGGAAACCGGTCTCCCCGTGACGCTCGCCGAAGATCCGCTGGCCTGCGTCGCCCTCGGCACCGGCCAGATGCTCACGGATTTCAATCTCCTTCGTAAGATCTCGATCGAGTAGTTGGCAGTTGTCGGTTGGCGGTTGGCGGGAGACGTTCTCTCGCCAGTTTTTACCGCCAACTGCCAACCGCCAACCGCCAACCAACCATGGCAGGAAACCTGCTGAGTCCCGCTGGCGACAACGATGGCCGTTCCAACTGACGTAATTCCACGCCGCCCGACGCTCCTGTTCATCGTGGTGCTCTCGCTGCTGTTCGTGCTCATGAGCCTCAGCAGCCAGACCCGGTACGTCGGCGAGACGCGCACGATGTTCGAGCGAACGGTGATGACCATCTTCTCTCCCGTTCCGAAGTTCGTGAACTGGGTCGGCGGCACCGCTCAGGACATGCACCACGGCTATCTCGACATGCGCCGTGCAGTGAACGAGAACCTCGAGCTGCGCCGCAAAGTCGGATCGCTCACCACCGAAAATCTGAAGCTGCGCCAGTCCGCCAGCGATCTTCGCCGGCTGCGCAGTCTTCTCGCCTACGCCGAGCAGTTCGAAATGAAAACGTCGATGGCGCAGACGATCATGCTGGACACGGCGGGCCGCTTCAAATCGATCATCATCGATCGCGGCGCCTCGGACGGCGTGCAGGTCAACGACGTCGTCGCGAACGCGAACGGCCTCGTGGGCCGCGTCGTCCTGACCACGAACGATCTCGCGAAAGTGCAACTCGTCACCGACAACAACTGCTCGGTGGGTTCGCTCGTCGAGCGGACGCGCAGACAGGGCGTCGTGCGCGGCAGCGGCGGAACGTCGGTGCAGATGTTTGACATCCCGTCGCTCGCGGACGTGCAGCCCGGCGACAAGATCCTGACCGCGGGCATCGACGGGATCTACCCCAAAGGCATTCCGATCGGCACCGTCGTCCGCTCCGATCCCGGCCAGTCCCTCTTCAAAACCGTCACCGTCAAACCGGCCGTCGATTTCGGCGGCATCGAGGAAGTGATCGTCATTCACACGCGCAAAATCCCGAACGCCGTCGTGAGGTATGCACCTTGAGGTGGCTCCGGTTCGCCGTCGGGTTGCTGCTCGCCCTCACGCTCCACTCGCTGCTCGACAGCTTCTATCCGAACGCGCTCGCGTTCTTCAATCCGTACGTCATCCTGGTCGTCTACTACTCGATGGGCGGCAACATCCTCGGCGCGATCGCCGCGGGCGTGCTCGCCGGCTTCGTGCAGGACGCGTTCTCGCAGGCGCCGTTCGGATTGCACGCCTTCTCGCTCACGGTGTGCGCGTATGTCGTCGCGTACATCAACTCGCGACTCGCGCTGCGCGGCACGCTCGCCTTCGGCGCGTGTCTCGGCGGCGCGGTCATCGTGAACGAGCTCGTGATCTACATCCTCGTGAACATCCTGATGAAGCAGAAGATCGAAATGTTCGAACAGGCTCTGCTCGTCAAGACCATCTTCACGCTGCTGTTCGGCATGCTCGTCTATCAATTGCTGACACTCTTCCTCCGGGAAGAGCCGATCGAGGCGACACGCAGACCGGCCGCGTGGTGATCTGATTTTTCACGACGGCTTTTAACGACGACCACAGGTAACCCATATGCGCGTCTATCGCGACGATCAGAAGTTTCTGCAGTTCCGCATCAACGCCGTGCTCTGGGGCATCGTCGCGGCGTTCGTGTTTCTGGCCGGCTCGTTCTGGTTCGTCCAGGGCGTGCAGGCCGAGAAGTATCGCGGCCTCTCTGAAGCGAACGCGCTGCGCCAGATCGAGATCCCGGCCAAACGCGGTCTCATCATGGACCGCACCGGAAAGATCCTCGCGGACAACCAGCCCGCGTACACGCTCGAAGTCGATCGCGTGGTCATGAAGCCGCTGCTCAAGGCAGACAAGGCACGTCGCGAGAAGCTGTTCGGATTCCTCTCGCAAGTCCTGCAACTCCCCGTGCCTGAAATCGCAGCACGCTGGGAGAAATCGTCGAAGGGCGTTCCGACGACGCGACCGTTCACGATCGCCGAAGATCTCTCGATGTCGCAGGTCGCGTCGATTCAGGCGCAGTCGATCGCGTTCCCCGAAGTGAACGTCGTGCCCGTGCAGAAGCGCAACTATCCGTACAACACGATGGCCGCGCACGTCCTCGGCTTCATCGGCGAGGTCAACGACAAAGACATCCGCCAGAACGCGGAGCTCGAGCAGGGCGACCTGATCGGCAAGCGCGGCGTGGAGTTGATGTACGACCAGTATCTGCGCGGCAAAGGCGGCGCGGAGTATTGGGAGTATGACGCGGACGGACGCCGCCTCAGCGAGTACGTCCCCGCGCGCAAGCAGCCGGTGCCGGGCGACAACATCTACCTCACCGTCGACTTCGAACTGCAGCGGCGCGCGGAGCAGTACTTCATCGAGAACGAAATGGTCGGCGCGGCAGTCGCGCTCGATCCGCGCAACGGCGAAGTGCTCGCGATGGTTTCATCGCCGGCGTACAACCCGAATGTCTATTCGCGACGGTTTACGCCCGAGGTTTACAAGACGATTCAGAGCAACCCGTTCAAAATTGAGCTCAATCGCGCAATCCAGGGACTCTACTCGCCGGGATCCGTCTTCAAAGTCGTCATGGCGATGGCCGGATTGTCGGAAGGCGTCGTCGCACCCGACACGCATTTCAGCTGCGGCGGCAGCGGCATCTTCTTCGGACGGCGCTTCCGCTGCTGGAAAAAAGAAGGACACGGCAGCGTCGACGTCGAGCGCGCGCTGATGGTGTCGTGCGACATCTACTTCTATCAAACCGGCGCGAAGCTCGGCGTCGACAAGATCAAGGAGTACGCGAACAAACTCACGTTCGGCGAGATCTCGCACATCGACCTCGACGGCGAACGCGCCGGACTCGTGCCGTCCACCCAGTGGGCGCGCGAGAAACAGCATCGCAAGTGGTATCTGTCCGAAACCATCTCCGTGGCCATCGGCCAGGGACCGCTCATCGTGACGCCGCTGCAGGTCGCGAACATGACCGCCGCAGTCGCGAACGGCGGCAAAGTCTTCCAGCCGCACGTCGCGCGATACGTCGATCGCGTGCAGCCCGACGGCTCGTACAAACGCTTCCGCGTCCCGAGCCGCGTCATTCACGAAGTTCCGCTTTCGCCGAAAGCGCTGCAGGAAGTGCGGCAGGGACTGTGGGACGTCGTGAACGCGCAAGGCGGCACCGGTGCGAACGCGCGCGTCGAAGGACTGAACGTCGCGGGCAAGACGGGCTCGGTGCAGGTCATCGCGTACTCAGGCTGGATCAAGGCGACCTCGCTGCCGTTCAAGTATCGCGATCACGCGTGGTTCGCGTCGTTCGCACCGGCCGACAATCCGCAGATGGTCGTCGTCGTCTTCGTCGAACACGGCGGCGCCGGCGGCGCGGACGCGGCACCGCTCGCGCGTCTGCTCTACGAATCGCGATTCCGCGACAAGGTCGCGGGCTCACGACTCGACCTCAACAATCCCGAAACGCTGCAGCAGATCAAAGAAGGCGAGCTGCCTTTGCCGAGCACCCGATAGAGCACTGATGATCCTCAGCGAACGCACACGTCCGAACGTCGACTTCAACTTTCTCGGGACCGCTCTCGTCCTCGCGGCGATCGGCTGCCTGCTCGTCTACAGCGCCACGTACTACAGCGATCCCGCACTCGGCTTCGCCAAAAAGCAGATGCTGTGGGTCTGCATCGGGCTCGTGCTGATGATCGCGTTCATGCTCGTCGACTACCACGTGCTCTTCGACATCGCGCCGATCCTCTACGGCATCGGCATCGTGATGCTCATCTACCTGCTGGTCTTCGGCAAGATCACCGCGAACGTCAAGTCGTGGATTCACATCGCCGGGTTCCAGTTCCAGCCATCCGAGTTCATGAAGATCTTCACCGCGCTCATGCTGGCGCGATTCTTCGACTCGAATGACCGCGCCTATCTCGACGCACGCTCGTTCCTCATGGCCATGGGCATCATCGGCCTGCCGGTCGGACTGATCATCATCCAGCCCGACTTCGGCACCGCGGCGTCATTCTTCCCGCTCTTCGCCGTGGCCATGTTCTTCGGCGGCATTCGCGCACGCGTCTGGATCGCGATGATCCTCATCGCGCTCATCGCACTCCCAACGGCGTACTTTTTCTTCCTCAAGCCGTATCAGCGCGAACGCATCATGATCTTCCTCAATCCGGAGCGCGATCCGCTCGGCTCCGGCTATCAGGTCACGCAGGCGAAGATCGCGATCGGCTCAGGGGGCATTCACGGGAAGGGCTTCAAGCACGGCACGCAGGCCAAGCTCGAATATCTCCCCGCCCGGCACACCGACTTCATCTTCGCCGTCCTCGGCGAAGAGTGGGGCTTCATCGGCGTGACCATCGTGCTCGGGCTCTATCTCTTTCTAGTAGTACAGGCCTTCGGCTTCGCGAAACACGCCCGGGATCGAGGAGGGACCTTCCTGGTCATCTGCCTCATCTTCTTCATCATCTTCCACGTGCTGATCAACGTCTCGATGCAGATCGGCATCCTGCCGACGACCGGCATCCCGCTGCCGCTGATCTCGTACGGCGGCTCGTCGACGATGATGTTCTTCATCGCCATCGGACTAATCGCGAACGTCGACATGCGACGCTTCGTCAACGCGCCCTGAGGCTAGCCGCGAATCTTCTCGATGTCGCGGCGATCCTTCTTCGTCGGACGGCCCGCGCCGCGCTCGCGCATGACCATCTTCACGACGTCGAGCTTCGGCTGCACGGGCGTCTCGTCGACGTACATCGTGCGCGCCGCTTCTTTCGAGACGTTCGATTCGGGTAACGCTGACACGACGACGCGGCGGTAATGATCGCCGCCGTCGTAGAACTCGACGACGTCGCCTTCCTTCACGGCCGCGGCCGGCTTCACGCGCAGGCCATTCAGTTT
>DASVNL010000459.1:0-2026 GCA_036383875.1 Thermoanaerobaculia bacterium | reverse complement strand
ATTTTTCTGGACGACCTGCTTGATCCAGTCCTCGCGCGGCAGTCCGACGATCCTGCGGACTTCCTCTTCCTTCATCCCCTGCTTGACCGTCGCGAACGCGCTCATCGGAACGTAGCGCTTCGCTTCCGCGGCGGCGATGCGCGCCAACGCGTCGGCGTTGTTCGGCTCGAGCGCGAGCGCGTCGCGATAGAGCGAAATGCCTTTGTCGTAGCGCGCGAGGATCCCGACGTACTCGTCGCCGAGAATGATTTTCTCGCGGGCGAGGAGCGAGGCGGCGCGCGGGTCGCCGGTGCGCTCGTGGTATTCGCGGACCTTGTCGACGAACAGCACGTACGTCGGCTCGAGCTTCTTGTGATTGTCGAGCAGCGTCTCGATCTGCTCTTTGCGCGACGCGCTGCCGAGCGGCTTCTTCTGGGCGTCGCGCAGAGTGATGATCCACTGATAGTCCGCCATCAGCAGACTCCACTCGCGATCGTTCGGACCTTTCAAAGGTCCGGCGGGCGCGGCGCAGGCGCCGACGAGCAACGACGCGACGAGCGCGACAATGAGAAAAAGGACTGGACGTTTCGACATGCGCTGGTTGTGAAGAACGGTCGTCAACGCTTCACCGATTCCGCCATGCGCATTGCATCGGCCTCAGCCGCCGGGCCGAATTCCGCGCGAATCTCGTAAATCCAGCCGTACAGCAACTCGGTCAGCACGCGATGCACGACCGAGCCGTGGTCGCGCGATCCGGACGCGTAGAGGTTGTTGAGCAACTGGTCGAAATCGACACGCCCTTCGTTGACGAAGTTCATCCCCGAGAGGTACGGCAGCGTTTCGGGCGAGAGGTGCAGGATCACGCGATCGGTGAAGTCGTACACGTGATCGCCGATGCGCTGAAAGACGAGCGCGAAGACCTGCTGGAAGACGCCGTTGTACCGCTCGACGAGTGCTTCGAGCTCGTACTCGTTCTCGACGGCCGCACGTTTCTCATCGACGACCGTCGCCTCCGCGTCCTGAATCAGATTCACGGCGAGGAGTCCCCAGATCGTGCGGAAGGTCTGGAAGTTGGTGAGGTAGCTGCGCGCGCACAATTCTTCGACGCTTTGACCTTCGGCGAGCAGATTGAGGACGTGATTCTCATCGTCGGTGAGCTCGAGTTGAAACGTGCGCGTGTCCGCGCCGGTCACTTGTTCGAGCACGCGATCGAGCCGCCCGACGCCGCGCGTGATCAGCGACCAGTATTCGATTCGCCGCACGCCATCGAGGATCAGCCGCTCGGTCGACAACGGCAACACGATGATCCCTTCCGGCATCTCGCTCGTGAACTCGATCGTGTAACTCCCCGTCCGATACGCCATCGCATTCAACACGATCGCATTCGCCTGCCGCTCCGCCGCCCGCGGCAACTCATCCGGGATGAGGTACCCGAGCTCAACGAGCAACGCCCCAATCCGCCGCGCGACGACCAACCGTTCCATCGCATGGTTGTACTGCTCGATCGTCAAATCCCCCGACCGCAACAACGTCTCCGCGAGCCCCACATCCGGATCGGTACTCGACGCCGACACGATGCGCCCTTCGTAGAAATAGATCGCATCGTTCCGACCGATCGCATCGAGCGAAAGGATCGCAGTTTCGTTGTTCCGCACGATGGACCGAATGAGGTCGGGCACCGTCGTCTCAGCGAGGGTGCCCTGGATGGAAAGGTTGTCGTCTTCCATTTCTTCATTCTAGTTGGCGGTTGGCGGTTGGCGGCTGGCGGTTGTACGATTTCGCCTCCACACCGGTTGATGACGCGTCGCTTCGCGTTGTTTCTCCTCTGCGCCGTAGTTCTTATGGCGAATTACCGTGAGTTGGATGTGTGGAAGAAGGCTCGCGCACTCGCGAGTCATGTCTATCGGCGCACCGCGACCTTCCCACGACGAGAGTGGTACGGGCTCGCGCAGCAGATGCAGCGCGCTGCGGTGTCGATCGCGTGCAACATCGCCGAGGCACATGGACGCGCGACGTCAAGGGAACGCATTCGCTTCCTGACGATCGC
>DASVNL010000458.1:0-1851 GCA_036383875.1 Thermoanaerobaculia bacterium | reverse complement strand
AAGCCGAAGATGGTTCTGATCATGACCAGCGGCGGCGGAATTCGCGCCGGCGTCTGGACCGCGGCCGTGTTGGAACAACTCGATCGCATGAACGCGCCGTGTCCCATCCGCGATCACATCCGCATCATCGCGGGATCGTCGGGCGGCATGGTGGGCGCGGGGTATTACGTCGCCGCGCATGCGACGAAGCAGGGCATCGATCCGAAACTGGTCGCGAGAGACTCGCTCGATGAAGTCGCGAAGACGCTCGTCCTGCGCGACATCCCGGGGCAATTTGCGCCGTGGCGGTATCAGGATCGCGGCTTCGCGCTCGAGAAGGCGTGGCGCGAGAACGCGAAGCCGATGGCCGAGCAATTCGATTCATTGCGCGCAGGCGAGCGGGCCGGCGCGATTCCGTCGCTGATCTATTCGCCATCGAGCCTCGATGATGGGCGGCGTCTGCTCGTGAGCAATCTCCAGCTCTCGGCGCTGACGCATCATCGCGATTATTCCGTTTCGGCCGTGCAGTTTTACGAGCTTTATCCGCAGGCCGCGATCACGGTCGCGACGGCCGCACGCATGAGTGCCTCGTTTCCGTGGGTCAGTCCCGCGTCCGAATTGCCGACCGAGGAATTGCGGCGCATTGGCGATGCGGGCTATTTCGACAATTACGGCGGCTTCGTCACGTCGGCGTGGATCGAGAAGAATCGCGACTGGCTCGCGAACAACACGTCGGGAATCCTCGTGATCCAGATTCGCGACAGCACGTTCAGTCACGGCGTGCGCTCCGTCGCGTCGTCGGGTGGTCCGAAGCGTGTGAGTCGCGGCTTCAGCGAATGGTCTGCGCCGATCGAAGGCGTGTTCGCGACGCGAGGGTCAGCGATGAATTTCCGCAGCGACTTCGATCTCGCGACGCTCGCCAATCAGTTCTCGGGCGAATTCTTGACGACGCTGGAAGTCGAGCTCCCGAACGACACGGCTCCATTGACGTGGAACCTCACGGAGAAAGCTGCAGAGGCGATCATCGCCGCTGCGCCGAAGCAAACGAACGCGGTGAAGACGTGGTGGGAAACACACGCGCGATGAACATCGTGAGGGAGCGCGCTCGCACGCGCTCCCTCGTATGGCTCAGCGCGTGGACAACGGGATGTTGCTCGACGGGGCTTTGTCGAAATTCGCGAAGAAGGAAAGCGTCTCGGCGAGTCCGCCGCCGCGAACCTGCACGCTGCCGTTGTTGATCGCTTTCGTCAGCTCGACCGTGAAGGCCTCCGGTTGATTGGCGCGATCGGTCAGAATGAGACTGTTGAGCGTCGCGGTGTTCATGGTCAGCAGGAGCTGCGCACCGGCGTCCGTTTCGGCTTGATTCGAGCCGGTGTCGACGAATTCGCAGACGGCTTTGCGGAGTCGCAGCAGGTATCCCTGATTGGCGTCGGTGATCCAGAAGCCGAGGCTGCGCTGCGTATTTGCGGCGATCGTTTCGTCGGCTTTGAGGCGCATCGTCCACTGATTCACCCACGCGGACGACGGTAGGTTGACGACGATCTGCGGCGACGTCAGTCCGCCCGGGACCGCGGCCTTTGGAATGAGTCCGAGCAGCTCGCGCTCGGAGGTCAGATACCAGTTGCGCCAGTTCGGGTTCGTCTGCGGCGGCGCGAGCTGGCGATACGCGGAGGCCTTGATGTTCGCCGCCTGCGTGTTCGTTGGATTCGCGCGCAGCACGAGGGTGGCCAATTGGGCGGCCCACTGAATGTCGGTCGGCGTTCCTTTCTTCAATGACGCGTCAGCCTCGTTGACGACGCGCGTGACGCCGCCCATCAATGCAATCGTGCGAGTCGCGCCTTCGATCGGCGGAAGCGGATCGAGTGCGACCGG
>DASVNL010000457.1:0-2250 GCA_036383875.1 Thermoanaerobaculia bacterium | reverse complement strand
CGGCAGCGTCCAGCTTTCGTATTGCGCCGCGAGCACGACGTACACGAGCAGCACGCACAGCGGGAAGATGAGCAGCATCGTGTTGCCGCTGAGGAGTTCCTGATATGCGAGCTCCGTCCACTCGAAGCTCATGCCGCTCGGCAGTTTCTCGCGCAGCACTTCCGCGAGCGCGGCCTGCGCCTGACCCGAACTGTAGCCGGGAGCGGGACCGCCGTTGATCTCCGCGGCGGGGAAGCCGTTGTAATGCATGACCTGCTCGGGACCGTAGCCACGCTTCACGCTGACGAGCGATCCGAGCGGGACCATCGCGCCGGACGCACTGCGCGTTTCGAGGCGGCGAATTTGTTCGGGCTGCGTGCGGAACTCGGGCTCCGCCTGCACGTTCACTTGATACGTGCGGCCGAACCGGTTGAAGTCATTCACGTAGAGCGAGCCGAGGTAGACCTGCAGCGTTTCGAAGACGTCGGAGAGATTCACGCCGTACGTTTTCGCGCGTTCGCGATCGACGTCCGCGTCGATCTGCGGGACGCTGACCTGGAAGCTCGAGAAGAGTCCGGCCAGTTCCTTCTTGCTGCGTCCTTCATTGAGCGCGATTTGCAGTTGGTTGTAGAGCTCTTCGAAGCCGGCGCCGTCGCGATCCTCGACGAAGAGCTTGAAGCCGCCGACCTGGCCGAGGCCCTGGACGGGTGGCGGCGGGAAGATCGCGACGAACGCTTCCTGGATCCCGGCGAACTTGCCGTTGAGATCCTGCACGATCGCGCCGGCCGACATGTTCGGACCTTTGCGCTCGTCGTGCGGCTTGAGCGTGACGAACACGATGCCCGCGTTCGACGAGTTGACGAAGCCGTTGATCGACAGGCCCGGGAACGCGATCGCATTCGCAACGCCGGGGTGCTTCCGCGCGATGTCCGACATCTGCCGGATTACGCCTTCCGTGCGGTCGAGCGTCGACGCGTCGGGAAGTTGCGCGAATGCGATCAGGTAGTTCTTGTCCTGCGGCGGAACGAAGCCCTTCGGAACGGTTTGGAGCCCAACATATGTGAGCCCAACCAATCCGGCGTAGAGGATCAGCGCCGCGACGGAGACGCGCAGCACCCGCGAGACGCCACTCGCGTAGCCGTGCGACATCTTCGAGAAGACCTTGTTGAAGAGCCGGAAGAAGCGGCCGAAGAGGAAATCCGCGGCGCGCTGCAGGCGATCGCGCGGCGCGCCGTGGGGGAGGAGGAGTCGGGAGGCCAGGGCAGGAGAGAGGGTGAGGGAGTTGATCGCCGAGATGACGGTGGAGATTGCAATCGTGAGCGCGAACTGGCGGTAGAACTGGCCCGTCAGACCGCTGATGAATGCCGTGGGGATGAACACCGCGCAGAGTACGAGCGCGATGGCGATGATCGGGCCGGACACTTCCTTCATCGCCTGGCGCGTCGCGTCCATCGGCGAGAGTCCGAGCTCGATGTGGCGCTCGACGTTCTCGACGACGACGATGGCGTCGTCGACGACGATGCCGATCGCGAGGACGAGCCCGAAGAGTGAAAGGGTGTTGAGCGAGAAGCCGAGGCCGAGCATCACGGCGAACGTGCCGATGAGCGAGACCGGAACTGCGACGAGCGGGATGATCGACGCGCGCCACGTCTGCAGGAAGATCATCACGACGATGACGACGAGCAGCAGCGCTTCGAAGAGCGTGTGCACGACGGCGTCGATCGACTCGCTGACGAAGATGGTCGGGTCGTAGACGATCTCGTACTTCACGCCGTCGGGGAACGACTTCTGGAGGCGGTCCATCGTCGCGCGGACCTGCGACGACGCTTCGAGCGCGTTCGTGCCGGGACGCTGGAAGATGCCGATCGCCACGGCCTGCTTGTTGTCGAGCAGGCTGCGCATCGAATAGAGGTTCGCGCCGAGCTCCACGCGTCCGACGTCTTTGATGCGCGTGATCTGACCTTCCGGCGTCGCACGCACGACGATATTGCCGAACTCCTCTTCATTCGCGAGGCGTCCGCGTGCGTTGATCGAGAGTTGGAAGGTGGTGTTCGACGGAGTTGGAGGTGCGCCGAGGACGCCGGCGGCGACTTGAACGTTCTGTTCGCGAATTGCGCGGACGACGTCCGTCGCGGTGAGTTGTCGCGCGGCGAGACGATCGGGATCGAGCCACACGCGCATGCTGTATTCGCCTGCGCCGAACACCTGCACCGCGCCGACTCCGCCGATGCGCGCCAGCTCGTCCTTCACGCGGAGATGCGCGAAGTTCGA
>DASVNL010000456.1:0-7213 GCA_036383875.1 Thermoanaerobaculia bacterium | reverse complement strand
CGCCCGATAGATCGCGATGCGCTGCGGCGTGACGTTCATCCCCGCCTCCCGGCACCGCTCGATCATCGCCGAGACGCGCGATTCCACTTCCCGCGAGGTCCGTTGCATTTGGATAATCATTCTCCGCGAGGAATCGATCGTCAAGAGGAGAGATGCCATGACCGTCAAAGACATTCTCGAAGGGATCGGACGCTTCAGAGAACCGCGGTGGCTGGTCCCCGCCGTCCTCGTCGCATCGGCCGCCTTTTGGTGGCTCCAGAGATTGCGACAAAAATCCGTGGCGCGAAAGACTGCGGTTTCGGAGGGGCTTCGAAGTCTCATCCTCACCGCACCGATCAGCGAGCTTGCTGACTCGGATTCATCTGAGTTCGCGGCGGTCGTGATGGATCTCGCATTCGCCGACGGCGTCGCATCCGTCGTCGCAACGTCCCTCGGCGACGCGAGCCTGTATCTCAGCAACGGCGGCGCGATCATCGGTGCGGGAACGCAATTCGCTGTTCGCACCGCCGCGATCGAGTTTGTTCGCGTCGCAATGAACCATCGCGCGACGTTTGCGCCAGTCTCGAAGTTTTTCTATCCCGAACCAGGTGCGATGCGCGTCTACCTTCGCACCGGCGACGGCGTACTCGTCGTGCAGCGATCACTCGACGTCCTCGGTGAGACGAACGATCCGCTGTCGCCCGTGTACGAGGCAGGGAACCGGCTGCTGACGAAGTTGCGCGAAGCCTAGGTTTACGCCGCGCTCGACATCCGCACGGACTGTTCCCACTGCAGCGGCGAGATCGCTTCGGCGGGGCCGAACTCGATGTGCAACACGCGGCGATGGCTGGTCGCGCGTGCGGATGGCGAGGAGTGCAGGAGGAGCGGGCGCATGATCACGATCGAGCCTTTCGGGACGCACAGCTCGTATGGTTCCTGCGCGGCGACGATCTTCGAGATTTCGCTCTCGGCGATCTTGCCCAGCTCGTGGCTGCCTGGGATGACATGCAACGGGCCGTTGTCCGGTCCGCACTCATCGAGGTAGATGCGCATGGCGAGCATTTGCTCGAGGACGTGCGCCGGCGCCTGCACGTGATCGACGCCGCCTTTGACCGACCAGGCCGTGTAGCCTTCGACGTCGAGACGTTCGCGCACGGCGATGGTCCGGTCCTGATGCCACGTCACGCGGCCGATGGATTCGGTCTTGTCGAACAGCGTCGCCTTGATGGCGACGAGCTCGCGGCCGACGACACTCCACAAATATTTGGCGAGATCGCGGTGCCGCAACACCTGCAAGACCGTCGGGTGGTCGATCAAATCGCGCACCCCGCCTCGGCCTGTCGTAATCGCTGGAATGGAGAGCGCGATGTGGTCGCACTGGTCTGCTGACAACGTGAGCTCGGCAATGGCAAAGCCACGATCGCGAAAGTTGGTCACGGCGCATCGTACCGCGATGTGCCCGGCCGCACGTGATACCGTGCGGATTTGGAGGCTGTCTATGTCAAGAACCAATGGTGAGAAGGCAAGAGCGGCGCTGGCGAAACGTGCGGGCACCGCGCGTCGCGAGAAAGATCGCGCGCGCCTGGCCGAGCTGAAGGCTCAGGCTGCGAAGCAGAAGACCGAGAAGGCCTGAGCGCGCTAGCGCGAAATCCCGTAGATCAGCAGTTTGTGTCCCATGAACTCCCACTCGCCTTCCACGGTCTCGCCGAGTTTCTCGGCGACGCGGATGGAGTTCGCGTTCAGCGGATCGATCAGGCTGATCACGTGGTCGCGGTTCATCTCGTTGAACGCGTAGTCGAGACATCGCCGCGCAGCTTCGGGGGCGTAGCCTTTGCCCCAGAACGCGCGGCCGATCGTCCAGCCCAGCTCGAATGCGGGCCAGCCGTCGGGTTCCCAGAAGCCGACGCGGCCCGCTAACGCGCCGGTCGATTTCTCGAACACACCCCAGAAGCCGAAGCCGCGCAGGTGCCAGTGTCCGGCGATCATCGCCAGATGACGCCACGCGTCCGCGCGGCCGAGGTGCGTGCGCGCGGTGTACTTCGTGACTTCGTCGTCCGCGTGGATTTCCGCGTACTGGTCGAAGTGCTCCTGCTGCAACATGCGCAGCAGGAGCCGGTCGGTTTCCAACTCGGGGGCGGCGATCAGAACGAGACCCTCACGCCGAAACGCGCGCTCATCGGCGACGTCCGCAGCACGGGCTCGAGGTAATTCGGATTCACGGGCGTGCTCTGCGCGTTGTCCGCTTCCTGGAAGCCCCAGCGCTGATCGAGCAGCACCGCGCGTTGGGTGTTGAGCACGTTGAACACATCGAGCAGCAGATTGATCCGCACGACGCCCGCGTCGATCGGATAACCGACATGCACGTCGACGTCGTAGTTGCTCGGCGTCCGACCTTCGGCGCCGCGCTCGGTGAGGAAAAACTCGTAGCGGCCGTACGCGTCGGAGTAACCGTAGCGCGTGAGCGGCGTGCCGCTGCGCCAGTACGCCGCGGCGCCGAGCTCCACCTTCCACGGCGTGTGATAGACGCCCGACACTTTGAACTGATGGCGGCGGTCATTCGACAGCGGGCCGGTGTTGGTCTGCGTGCCGAGGTCCATGCCGTCCGTGAAGAAGTCGTAGTAGTCGTAGGCGGCGCTGATGTTCGGATCCGCGCCGACGTTCGTGAACGGCGCGTACTCGCCGTCGAAGTTTCCTTCGAGCTTCGAGTAGATGTACGACGCGAGTCCCTGCCAGTTGTTCGAGAAGCGCTTCGTCGCGTCGATCTGCACGCCTTTGAACGTGCGCTTCGGCTTCGGCGCGTCGTAGAGCGTTTCGTAGTCGAGGCCGAAGACCTGCGACATCAGCCCTTCGCCCGGATTACCGATGCAGTACGTGCCGTCGTCCGCGCAGAGGAAGTCTTCGATGACCCGGCCGTAGTTGCGATAGATGCCTTTGACGCCGATCGCGAGATTCGGACGGACTTCGCGCTCGTAGCCGAGGATGTATTCGTTGATGAACTGATTCTTCAGATCGGGATCGGCAGGCGTTTGCAATCCGCCGAGAATCGCCGACTCCGTGTCGAAGTCGATCTCCGCGTTCGGGTCGGGCGTAGTGCTCGTCGGACTGTAATTGACGATGCGCGGCTGGCGCTCGTACGAATACGAGCGGATGACGAGATCCATCGGGATCTCTTCGTAGAAGCGGCCGTACGAGCCGAAGATCTTCGCGGAGTGATTGCCGCTCGGATCGAAGATGAAGCCGAGGCGCGGCGCGTAGTCCTTCTTCAGATCGATCTGCACGACGCCGGACGCGTCGATGATCTGCTGCCGGTCCCAGCGAACGCCGTACGTCGCGGTGAGGCGGTCGTTCACGTTCCAGCGATCCTGCAGATAGACGCTCGTGACTTTGTGTTCCGGCTTCGCGTTCAGAGCGGACGTCGGCGCGTTGCCGATCGTCGCACCGGGCGTGGTCCAGTAGAAGTGGCGATAGATCGGCTTGGCCGGATTCGCCTCATTGAAGAACACGTCGACCTGCTGGCCGCCCGACATCGCCTTCGAGACCTGCGCCTTGTCGTGCTGATAGTCGACGCCGCCTTTGATTTCGTGCGAGCCGAGGAGACGCAGCACCGACGCGCCGTAATGCAGGCGATCGAATTCTTTCTCCTGGACGAGGCCGAAGCCGCCCGTTGAGAAGAAGTCATTCGACGCGTCGCGATACTGAATCGCGTCGCCGCCGCTCGTCGCGGGCCCGACGGAGTTCTTCTCTTCGTGACGCGCGGCCTGCGCGCTGACGACCCACGGCGATCCGATCGCGCCGTCGTAGCGCAGCGCGTAATCGCGTCCGCCGAAATCCTGACGACCAAGGTAGGTTGATTCCTCGCCGTTGAGCGAGTGGTTCGCGTCATTGATCGCACCGGTGTCGACGCGCGGGTCCTGCAGGAACGACAAGACGAGCGAGTGATTCGACGCGACGTTGTACGTCAGCTTCGCGGATGCGAGATCGCGATCGCTGTCCGACGTTTCGATCGCGCCGGCGTTCGGACCCGCGGGCAGCGCGCTGTCGAGCGAGTTCGTCACCGCGTCGTACGCGGCGAAGAACCACAGCTTGTCCTTGACGATGTAGCCGCCCAGGTCGACGCCGATGTCCTTGCGCGTGTAGCCGTCGATCGTGCCGCCTGTGCTGACCACGTCCTTCGAGTTCGACTGCAGCGAGTCGGAGTCGTAGTAGCCGAACACGTCGCCGGTCAGCTCGTTGCCGCCCGACTTCGTGATGACGTTGATGATGCCGCCGGTCGAGCGTCCGTATTCGGCCTCGTAGCCGCCGGTCTTCACGTCGACTTCCTGGATGAACTCGAAGTTGAGCTCTTTGCCCTGGAAGCCGTACTCGAGATTCGTCGTGTTCACGCCGTCGACGTAGAACGAATTCTCCGCGCCCGACGAACCGTAGACGGTGATCGTCGACTGTCCGGGATTCGAGGGATTCGCATCCGTCGAGATTCCGGGCGCGACCTGCACGATCGACGCGTAGTTGCGTCCCGTCGGCAGCGTTTCGATCGCGCGCGTGTCGAGGTTCGTGCCGACCGTCGTCGACGTCGTGTCGAGCACCGGCGCGGCCGCGACGACCGTGACCGCCTCGCTCAGCGCGGCCACGTGCATCGTGACGTCGAGCGTCGTGTCTTTCGACAGCGACACGCGCACGTCATTGCGCGTGAGCGGCGCGAGGCCTTCGAGTGAGAAGTTGACGGTGTAGCTGCCCGGCGGCAGCAGCGCGAATCGATAGTCGCCGTCGATCGACGTGATGGTCGTCCGCGATCCCTGCAGCGACGGGCTGCGCACTTCGACCGCGACACCCGGCAGCGCACCGCCGTCCGAGCCGGCCACTTTGCCGGTGAGACCACCTGTCGTCTGTGCGAGGACCGAAGAACAGAGGACGAGAAGCAAAAGGGGAAGGATGACCCTGGAGAACCGCATGGAACCCTCCTTCGTTATGTGCGGGGAGGATAGCGCACAATCATGCTGCCTTACGGCTTGAAGGAGCGAACGGATGCACGACGAAGTCGAGAAGCGGATCGCCGCCAAGATCGCGAAGCGGCAGCACATCAGCCGCAACATCAATCAGGCGCTGGACGACGAGCGCACGTTCGGACAACGTCTCGCCGATCGCATCGCGGCGTTCGGCGGCTCGTGGACGTTTCTGATTTCGTTCGCGTGCGTGCTGGCCGGCTGGGTGATTCTCAACTCGCTCATCCTCGCGAATTCGCACACGAAGCCGTTCGACCCGTATCCGTACATCCTGCTCAACCTGTTTCTGTCGATGCTCGCATCCGTACAGGCGCCGATCATCATGATGTCGCAGAACCGGCAGGCCGCCCGCGATCGCGTCGACGCCTCGAACGACTACGAAGTGAATCTCAAGTCGGAGCTCGAGATCGCCTCACTGCACGACAAGCTCGATCAACTGCGCGACCAACAGTGGAACGATCTCATCGCGCTGCAGAAGCAGCAGCTCGAGCTCCTCTCGAAAGTCATCGAGGCATTGCAAAGTGGGACGGCGGGCTCTCGTCCCGCCGTCTCTTCAGAACCTTCGGCGGGCTGAGAGCCCGCCGCTCCACTACTTCCGACAGATGAAGTAGTTGTTCATGATGTCGCCCGGGATCTGCGTCACCTCGATGTACGCGAAGCCCGCTTCGCGCAGCAGCTCGATCGCTTTCTCCTTGCCCCACATCGCGCCGAGGCCTTCGCCGTGCGCGGAGAGGGAGACGGTCATGCAGTGCATCGCGGAAACGCTGAAGAGCATCGGTGCGATCGGATTGCCGACGTTGTCCGCGAGCTCCGTCGCCGCCGCGATGTCCGCCATCAGGAAGACGCCGCCCGGTTTGAGCGCCGCCGCGATGCGCTTCAACACTTCGCGCGGCTGAATCTGATCGTGAATCGCGTCGAACGCGGTGATGAGGTCGTACTGCTCGATCGCGTCGATGGTCGCGACGTCGCGCAATTCGAAGCGGGCATTCGCGAGTCCCAGCCTCCGCGCCTCCGCACGACCCGTCCCGATACCCTCGGCCGAAAAGTCGTAGCCCGTGAAACTGCTCAGCGGAAACGCCTGCGCCATGACGTTCACCGCGTGACCGGAGCCCGTGCCGACGTCCGCGACTGCGATGCCTTCCTCGAGCTTTGCGATCAGTCCGGGCACGAGGGGCAGCGTGCGCTGCACGAGCGTGGCGTCGAACACGCGGCCCGATTCTTCCGCCATCACGGCGTGGAATCGCGGGTAGTCGGAGTACGGCACTCCGCCTCCGTTGCGAAAGCAGTCGATCAGTTTCTGCTCGACGCCGCCGAGAACGGCGACGTACTGCGTGAGCGACGCGAGGTTGTCGACGCCGGCCGCGCGCGTCAGCGTCGCGGCGTGTTCGGCGGGCAGCCAGTACGTCCGCGACTCGCGGTCGTACTCGACGATGCTGCCCGTGACCATCGCGCCGAGCCATTCGCGCACGTAGCGCTCGTCGAGGCTGGCCGCCTGCGCGATCTCGTTGCTGTTCGACGGCGGCAAATCCGCGAGCGTGTCGAAGAGTCCGGTCTGGTGTCCGATGCTCGTCATCAGGGAAATGGTGCTGAGGTTGAGCATTTCCATCATGCGCCCGGCGAACGCCTCGGCGCGCTTCGGATCGAAAGCTACTGTGGTGTCGTCTGCGAATACGGTGGACATCGTGTTTCTCCTTCGCACCTACGATCGGTTCGCGGAGCGCGGATGCCTTCGCACGAATTGATTAGTGGAGGAGATGGCCTGAAACGGCCATGCCGACGGCGGCGGCGCGCGAGTTGACGTCGAGCTTGCCGAGGATGTTCGCGACGTGGCGATGCACGGTGTGCTCGCTGAGTCGCAGCGATGCCGCGACCTCTTTGTCGCTCATCCCCTTCGCGACGAGTCGCAGCACTTCGATCTCGCGCTTCGTGAGCGGCGACTCCGGCGCCTTCTCGACTTCGACGACCGCGCCGAGCCGGCGAAACACATCGCGCGCGGCGAGCAACTCTTCGCGAGCGAATTGCTCGCGCCCGAGGGTGCGCAACACGTTTGCGAGATCGACGCGAGCGCGCGCGGCTTCGTACGGCGCACGCGCTTTCTCGAACAAATCGACCGCATCCTCCAGCCACCGTCGCGCCTCGGCCGGATCGCTCGCCATCGCCGCTTCCGCCGACGCCGCATGCGCGCGGATCACGTCCGTGCCGACCATCGCCGCGACTTCGCGCATCTCGGCGAG
>DASVNL010000455.1:0-5201 GCA_036383875.1 Thermoanaerobaculia bacterium | reverse complement strand
CGCGATCTTCTGCATCCAGAACAACCAGACCGCGCTCTCGACGCCCGTGCAAAACAACTCCGCCGTGCGCACGTTCGCGGACAAAGGTCCGGGATATGGGATCCCATCGATCACGATCGACGGCACCGATCCCGAAGCGATCGCGTCGGCGTTCGCGTGGGCCGCGGAGCGCGCGCGCAGCGGTCGCGGCACGACGCTCATCGAGCTCGTCGCGATGCGCATGTGCGGTCACGCGCATCACGACGACATGCTTTACCTCGGGAAAGACCCGCAGTCCTCGTGGTCGTATCCGCCGCTGACCGAGCAGGGCTACGCGAATCGCGAGCTGTACGAGTACTGGCGCGAGCGCGATCCGCTCGTGACCTACGCGGCGAAGTTGCAGGCCGAAGGCGTGATCGGCGCGGACGATGTCGATCGGTGGAAGCGCGAGATCGAAGAGCTCGTCGAACGCGAAGCGCGCGCCGTGATCGACGCGCCGTGGCCCGATGGTGCGTCCGCGGGCGAAGGCGTGTTCGCGAATGAAACTCCGCGCGCGCACATCGAAGTGCTCGACGAAACCGTGCGACAGGAGACGTCGCGCAACATCGGATTGCCCGACGTCGAAGACGCGCCCGCGTTCGATCCGAAAGGCCGCACGTTTCTCGACGCCGTGATGCTCGGCGTCGGCGACGCGTTGCGCGCCGACGATCGCGTCTTCGTCTACGGCGAAGACGTCGGCGGCAAATACGGCAACGCGTTCCTTCTGCTGCGACCGCTGCTGAAAGACTTCGGCGATCGCATCATCAACTCTGTTTTGTCCGAAGCCGCGACGATCGGCGTGTGCACCGGCGCGGCGCTCGCCGGACTGCGGCCGATCGGCGAGATGCAGTTCAACGACTTCGTCGCCAGCGGCTTCAACGCGCTCGTCAACAACGCCGCGAAGTTGCGCTATCGCTGGGGCAAGGACATAGGCGCGCCGTTCGTGCTGCGCATGCCGTGGGGCGGACTGCGCTACGCCGGTCCGTATCACTCGCAGAACACCGAGGCTTGGTTTTATCGGACGCCGGGACTGAAGATCGTCGTGCCGTCGACGCCGCACGATGCGCGCGCGCTGATGGCATCCGCGGTCGCCGATCCCGATCCCGTTCTTTACTACGAACACATCGCACTCTATCGCGAGCCGTCGATCAAACAAGCGCTTGGCGATGATGCGCCCACGCCGATTCCGATCGGCAAAGCCGCGCTGCGACGCACGGGCGACGACCTCGCGATCCTCTCGTACGGCTCGTACGTGCACGACGCGATGCGCGTCGCGGAGAAGCTCGCCGCGGACGGACACGAGTGCGCGGTGCTGGACTTACGCACGCTTGCACCGCTCGATCGCGAAACGATCCTCGCCGTCGCGCGACACTGCAATCGCGTGCTGATCGTGCACGAAGACACGCGCACCGGTTCGATCGGCGAGAGCGTCGCGGCGATCATTCAGGAAGAAGCGTTCGAGTACCTCGACGCCCCGATCCGCATCCTCGGCGCACTCGACACGCCCGTGCCCTACTCACCGCCGCTCGAGGAAACGTTCCTCGTCAGCGAGACGCAGATCGAGCACGCCGCGCGATTGCTACTCGCGTACTAGCCGCCCAAATACTGCTCGCGCACCCACGCTGCCTCTTCCTCGCTCAGCGGCAACCCCGCGGTCGACGCGGCCGCGACCTGCGCGGGATTGCGCTGGCCCAGCAGCACGCACGCCGTGCGATTGCCGGTGAGCAGCGCGCCGATCAGCGCGTACAGCACCGGCTCGTACGGCCCGAACTTCTCCTGCATCGCCGCGGCCGCACGTTTGTAGCGCGCGATCGCCTCGGCCGATTTGAAGTCCGCGACGCCGCTTCGAAAGTCGCCTTCGCCGTAGTCCGTCGGCTGGTCGTACTTGCCGAGGAGCAGGCCGTGTTTGAGTGGAGAAAAAAATGCGACGCCGATGTCGTGCGAGTCGACCCACGCCTTCAGCCCACTCGACTCGTACGCGTCGTCGACGATGTTGCGATACGGCTGCACGACGTCGGGATCGACGCGCTCGACGTACTTCATGATCCGCGACGAATCCCAGTCCGACAGACCGATGAACCGGATCTTTCCTTCGTCGCGCAGACGATGCATCGTCTCGAGTGCGCCGTCGAAGTACTCGTCGTTCGGACCGAAGTCGCAGTGATGAAAGTAGTAGAGGTCGATGACGTCCGTGCGCATGTTGCGCAGCGATCGCTCCGCGCGATCGCGCATGTGCTTCGGGTCGTACCAATGCTTCGCCGGACCCATGTCCCAGCCGAACTTCGTCGCCAGGAAAATCTGCTCGCGCGGCACGTTCGTCGTCGCCAGCACTTCGCCGATCAGCACCTCCGCGTGACCGTCGCCGTACACGTCTGCCGTGTCCCAGTGCGAGATCCCGTTGCGATACGCCTCGACCATCGCCGCCTTCGCCGCGGCGTCGTCGTGATTCTTCCAGCCGACCGACGCGCCATTC
This sequence comes from Thermoanaerobaculia bacterium, assembly GCA_036383875.1. Lineage (GTDB taxonomy): Bacteria > Acidobacteriota > Thermoanaerobaculia > Gp7-AA8 > Gp7-AA8 > QHVT01. The sequence goes on along the minus strand of DASVNL010000455.1, from coordinate 2,710 downwards.
GCGGCGACGTGCGGCCCGCCGTGTCCCCACGTGCCCAGCGAAACAGTCGGAACGTATGCGTTGGTGCGGCCCAGGCGAATCAGTTTCATTGCGTGCGATTATCTGACGATGAGCTGCGTCCTCTGCAATCCCGCCGGCGACATCGTGTTCGAAGACGACGCCACGTACGTCACGCTGCACGACGACTGGGCCGTTCTCGGACACGCGATGATCGTCGCGAAACAGCACGTCGAGAACCCGTCCGCTCTCGATGAAGACGCGTGGATGCACTTCGCGCGCGTGTGGCATCGCGTCGAAGGCGAACTGCTCGCAATGACCGGCGCCGAGCGCTGCATCGCGATGAAGCTCGGCATCGCGACGCCGCACCTCCACGTGCATCTCTACCCCGTGAAGGCCAGCGCGTCACGCGCCGACGTCTTCGCCGCGATCGACATGAAAACCCGGGTCCCGCGCGACGAGGCGTTCATCGCCGGGCTCAGGCAACACTTGACACCCGCCAGCCGCTGAATGACCATTCAGCGCGAATGGCGACCGCCTCCGAATCGCGGACTTTCACCGGGACCTCCAAGCGCGAGCGCATTCTGCGCGCCGCGGTCGACGTCTTCGCGGAGCACGGCTACTTCAACGCGAAAGTCGCGCAGATCGCGAAAGCCGCCGGCGTCGCGGACGGAACCATCTACCTCTACTTCGACGGCAAGGAAGATCTGCTCATCACGATCTTCCGCGAGCACACGCGCAACTACCTGCACTCGCTCGAGCAGCAGGTCGCGAACATCAACCGCGCCGAGGAACGTCTGCGCGTCGCCGTCCGCCATCACCTCGAGACCCTCGGCCGCGATCGCGCCCTCGCCGTCGTCTCGCAGGTCGAGCTCCGCCACAGCCTGAAGTTCATGAGCCTCTTCTCGCAGGAAGAGGTGAAGGACTATCTCAACGTCATCCGCAAGATCGTCGAGCACGGCCAGGCGGAAGGAACGTTCCGCCGCAACGTCCATCCGCAGCTCGTCGCGAAAGCGATCTTCGGCGTGCTCGACGAGATGGTCACGTCGTGGATGCTCTCCGAGAAGGACTACGACCTTCCCGCGCAGGCCGAGCAAGTCGCGGACTTCATTCTCACCGGACTGTTGTAAAGAAGTTGCGCGTTGCCGGTTGCGCGTTCGGGGCCAGACATGACAGAACGCGTGACGATGTCCTCGCAACGCATGACGCGCCGCGATCTCGCGTTCCTCGCGATCTGCCTCGCCCTCGCCGCACTCTCCGTCGCCGTCATCGTCCGCTACTTCTCCAAAGCGTTCCCCGAAGCGTCGATCGACTTCCGCTACACGCGTGAGTCGTCGCGCGACGTCGCGGAGAAACTGCTCGCCGCGCAACGCGTCGACGTGAAGTCGCAGAAGCACGCGGTCCGCTTCGACTCCGACGAAACGTCGCGCATCTTCCTCGAACGCTCCCTCGGCCTCGAGCGCGCCAATCGCGCGCTTTCCTCCGACGTCCGCATCTGGGCGTGGCATCACCGCTGGTTCACGCCGCTCGTCGAAGAAGAGACCAGCGTCGACGTCGCGCCGACCGGCGAGATCATCGGCTACGCGCGCAAGATCCCGGAGAATCGCGCGATCCCTGCACCGAAGCGCGACGCCCTGCTCATCGCGAACGAGTTCCTCGCGCGCATCGGCGTGAAGGACGTCGCACTCGTCGATCGCAGCGCGCGCAATCTGCCGAAGCGCGTGCAGCACATCCTCACCTACGAATCGACGCGCATCCGTCCTGCCGGAGCGCCGTACCGCCACACCGTGACGCTCGACGGCGACCAAATCAGCGGCTACACGCAAGGCATCAAAGTGCCCGACGCGTGGCTGCGTTCGTATCGCGAGCTGCGCTCGAAGAACGTCGCCGCCGGTTCGATCGACATGGTCTTCACGATCGCGACGATGATCGGCGCGGTCGTGATCTTCATCGTGCGACTGCGCCGCAACGACCTGCCGCTACGGTTTCTTCTCGGCATCGGCGTCGCCGCCGCGCTGCTCACCGCGGGCGTCGCGCTGAACAGCATGCCGTCGAACTTCGCGTACTACGACACCACGACGTCCTATCCCGCATACCTCGCGCAACTCGTCATTCTCAACGGCATCATCCCGGCCGTTGGCACCGCGATGCTGCTGATCGTCGTCGTCGGCGCGGGTGAAGTGCTCTATCGCGAACGGCTGCCGAACCAACTGGCGATGCCGAAGATCTGGACGCGCCGCGCGCTGACCTCCAAGCGCGTGTTCTTCTCCATGATCCTCGGCTACGCGCTCGTGCCGGCGTTCATGGCCTATCAGGCGATCTTCTATCTCGTCGCGCATCGCTTCGGCGCGTGGTCGCCCGCCGAGTTGCCATACGACGAGACGCTCAACACCGCGCTGCCATGGGTCGGTGTGCTGTTCGCCGGCTTCTTCCCCGCGCTCAGCGAAGAGTTCCTCTCGCGCGCCTTCTCAATTCCGTTCCTGCAGCGCTTCCTGCGCTCGCGCTGGTTCGCGATCGTGCTGTCCGCGTTCATCTGGGGATTCGGCCACTCGACGTACGCGAATCAGCCGTTCTGGATTCGCGGCGTCGAAGTCGGCCTCGTCGGCATCGTCGCGGGATTGCTGATGGATCGCTTCGGCCTGCTGCCGCTGCTGATCTGGCACTACACGATCGACGCCGTCTACACCGCGACGCTTCTCTTCGCATCGGGCAA
>DASVNL010000454.1:0-3687 GCA_036383875.1 Thermoanaerobaculia bacterium | reverse complement strand
CTTCCGTTTCTCCGCATGACCTGAGAGAATCCGGGACGGCTTTCCGCTGGGTCCGCGGGGCCGTCCAATTCAGCCAGGCGTTTCGAAGAGAGAGAGGTGTTTGTGTCCGCACCCATTCTGTGGGGGGTGGTGCGCGGGTGGGTCGTTTTTTCATTTCTGCGGGGCGGGGTGTAACCGCTTGCGGCGGAGAACGGTCCTTTTCCTGCTCGTGGCGCTGTGGGCTGGCGTTGCGGGGGCGGGGGAAGTTGCGCGTGGGGATCTGGCGATCGTCGGGCTGGGACTCGAGGTCGATCGGACTCCTGTGGTCACGGCGGTCGATATTCCGGCCTCCGTGCAGACCATTTTCGCGGGCAAGAAAAACGATGAAGCACCGGCCGCGCCGGGATTGTCGGTACTAGGCGATCTCCTCGGACCTGGAATTGATACGCCCATTACGCTGGCCACGAAGCCGGGCCATGCGTTTCAACTCCCTGGATTACACGAGAAGGGCGAGTACACACTTCAGAACATCCGTCTTGTGAATGCGGACGGCGAGTTTCTGCAGCAGGCCGTTCCCTCCTTTGCGGTCGTCCAGGTCTCCGACGTTCTCAAGACCACCGTCCGCGTCCGACAACTCACTGCGGCTGAATTGCGCGAGCGTGGCATCAACGTCGACTCGCGCAATTACGAGGTTTACGAATACACCTTCGTCTTCGGCGTCGATCAATCGACAGTCGAGGTTCCGTATGCGGTCCTCGTCGATAAACGCACGCGCGTCCTGCAGCCGGTCATCGCCGATCCTTATCAATTACCACCGTTAGGCTTCGAAAAGCCGCCGCGCTTCACGCCGCCCCAAACCCACGTCTTCGACCTCGGGCAGGGCGGCGTCATCCCCGGCAGCAACGAGCTCGATAAGACGCCGCCAGCGCCGCCATCGATTCCGGCCGCATTGGTCGTGCCGAATGGATTCGGCGTCCTGCATCAATTCTTCGCGGTCATTCTCCATGTCGACAATGCCGCCTCCGACGGCTCCGAAATCCGCCTCGACTCCGTGACGGCCAGCATTGCGGCGCCGTTGTCATTGCGCGTGGCCAAGGTCATGCCCGCTGTGTCAGTCGGGCAGCCCGTGCCGATCGTCGACGAAGTCACCGGCGCCACATTCCTCGTGGCCGGCGGAAAAGGCTCGGCCGAGTGGACGCTCGAGGCGCTCAAGACCGGCACGCATACCGTGAACATCGAAGTCAACGCGACGTATCACAAGCCGGGGCAGGATGATTTCCCGCTGCGCGGCAGCGTGGCGACTTCGCTCGTCGTCAGCGATCCGCGATTCCACATCAATTTCTCGCACCCCGAGACCGTCCGCAAAGACGAGCCGTACACCGCGTACACCTTCATTACGAACCTGAGCCCGCAGCGACAGCATGTCCGGCTCGATACGAACGACATTCCAAGATGCTCGTCCGGCGGCGCATTCGAAAATATCTGCCGCACCACGGGCGACGGCATTTACGAGCTCGACATCGAGCCCGGCGAGATGGCCACTGTGCCGTACGCGCTGTCGTCAAAAATCAACGGCAAGGTCTTCGCCGCGGCCGGTTCCGCGAACGACGAAGCGGTCGCGGTTTCCGTCAAATTGACGATGGGCGTGAGCGCCACCGGCATCCCGCTGTCGCCGGCAACGCTGGTGATGCCGTATTACACGCGCTTCCTCCCCGCCGATTTCGTCGACGCGCAAATGCGCCTCCTCGGCCTCGGCTACAGTCTCTCCACCGCGCCGCTCAATCAATACACCGCGCGTCTCCCGCGCGTCATCAAGACCGACGTCTTTACACGCGCACAGCAGATCGCGCGCGCCGGACAGCGCACATTCATTACCAATCCCACGCCGAATCACGACGCGATGCCGCACCTCGCGCTCGACCTCCTCGGCAACACCGAGCGCGTCGATCAGCTGGCCATTACGCCCGATCTGCAGGAATGGGACGAATTGCGCCGCACTGAGGACGCAGGACGTGTCGCTGCGGCAGCAATGACGCGCGAACTGGAACGGACTGCCGCGACACCGCGTACGTTCGTCGACAATTTCGCTGCCTCGACCAGCCATCGCGCGCCGTACATGCTCGCGTATGTGCACGGTCCGCCGGTGAACGGCCATCCGCGCCCGTATGCGCTCTCGATTGCAGGCGTCACGAGCGAAACGTTGCTCGACGTACACGCCGAAGCCGGACTCGGATGGACGCGCACGCTCCCTTATGCCGAATTGACGCGACTCAATCTCGGCGGCGACGCGGGCGAGCTCGCAATTGTCGGCCGCTGGAAAGAGAACCTTCGCGTCGTCGTGCTCCCGCAGACGTCTGCCTTCACCCTGCATTTGCTCTATCCCGACACCGCCGACGGCGCAATGCTCCGCGCCGACGTCGACATCACGGGCGCGACCGTCGGCTCGCGCATGGTCATCGAGCTCGCGCGCGGTGCGCGTTCCTTGAACGTGCAATACGCGACTGGCACTGCGACGATCGCCGAGGTTGGGCAGACGCTGCTTGCGGTCAGTGCGGCGGCGCAGGATTTATACCTCGACGACACCGGTCACGTCGTGACGATGCTCTTCAATCGTCCGGTCACCCTGCCCGCCGGTGCTGCATTGCGCGATCGTCTCGCGCTGACGATCAACGTTCCCAAAGCCAATTACACCGTCACGCGCCGCAATACCGCCGGTGCGGAGTTGCAGATCCCGGGCGCGGTCATTCAGGCCGATGGTCGCATTGTCACGCTGACGTTCGACAAGACCCTGTCGCGCAATGCCAATTACGAGATCGCGCTCGATGCGATCAATGACCTGCTCACCGGCGCGTCATTCAGTAAGACCGGAATCATTCCGCGCATCGACAATGACCGGCCGGGCTCGATCCTTACCGGTCGCGTATTGCGCGCGGACAACACGCCTGTACCCGGCGTGCTCGTGCAATTGTCGATGAAGGACGTCCCCGTGACGTCGCCGGACGGCACGACGCTCCCGCGGGACATCATGCAGCACGACGTCGCCGGAGCGGACGGCCGCTTCCTCTTCGAATTCGTCCCGCGCGATCTCGACTCCGGCATCTTCGGTCTTTATGACCTCGAGACCGAGTCTCCGGAAGGGATGCGCACGAGCGTTTCCGGCGCCGTGCGACTTCCCGGCGAGGTCCACACCGCCAATCTCGTCTTCCTCGGACGCGGACGCGCAACGGGCCAGGTGCGCTATGACGACGGTACGCCGATTCCGAACGTCGTCGTCACGATCGGCAGCACATTGCACGCGGGATTGTCGACGGATATTACGGATCCGAACGGCCGCTATGACATCGACGGTCTGCCCGTCGCGCCGCTGACGTTCTCCGTCGTCGATCCCGATGGACGCACGACGTTCGCGGCCAATCATCTGCGCACGCCGGGCGAAGTCCTGACGCAGGACCTCGTTGTGCTGCGTCGCGAAGCGCCGGGCCGCGGCACGGTGCGCCTCACTGTGAAGCGATCCGATACGAATGCGCCCGTTGCTGGCGCCGTAGTCGGTGTTTCGTCGCAAGGCTATCCATTACAGGAAGCGTTGACCGACGCCAATGGCCGCGCTGAATTTCGCGACATTCCGGCCGGACTCGTCACCATGCTCGCGTCTGCGTGGAGCATCAGCGCACACAGTGCGGCCGTCGAGCTCGATCTGCGCGCCGACGA
>DASVNL010000453.1:0-5794 GCA_036383875.1 Thermoanaerobaculia bacterium | reverse complement strand
CGCTGCAACAGCTCGGTCTTCGCCGGGCCGATCTCGATCAGTGACGCGTACGCGCGTGCGGCTTCGGTGTCGTTGCCGAGATGCTCGTCGGCCATGCCGAGGAGCTCGTAGACCTGCGGGTTTTCGGGATCGTACGGCTGCCAGCGCAGAGTCAGGCGTCGCAGCGACGACCACTCGGAGTACGCGGCCAGCAGTTCGCCGAGTTGGTTGTACAACTCGCGGTCTTGCGGATTCGCGTCGAGCTGCGATTCGAGCTCTTTGATGCGCGACTTCGGCGGAAGGATCCGTTTCGTCCAATCGATCGTCTGCGTCTTGCGCTCGCTCTCGCGACGCTGGCGCTCACCGCCGACGCGCAACGGTGCGTCGTCCGTCTCCGTGCGAATGATCCGCGCCGTTCCGGTGTCCGCGCCACCTGCAGAGAATCCGATGACGCCACCCGCGACTCCACCGACGACGCCGCCTTCCACGCCGCCGGCCACGCCTTCTTCAACGTCCGCGCGACCATCGCGATCCTGCGCGATTTCGAACGCGGGAACGAGCGCGTCCGCCGGTTCGGCTGGTGCCACGTTCGACGCCGACGCTGCCGCCTGCGTCTCGATGACCGGTGCTTGTGCGGTGACAGTGACCGTCTCGTTCGCGCGTGCGGACGGCGGCGGTGCGCTCTTCGCGATCGGAAGATCGCGGGGGTTCAGCGGTGGACGCGGCGGCGCGACGGCGATCGCGGTGACGTCGCGGCCCGCGCGATCGCGATCCATGCGGCCGATGCCGCCCGCGTCGATCGTGAGAATCGCGGCGAGCGCGCGGCGGTCGAGACCGAAGCGCTGGTAGTCCCACTCAGATTCGAGCACGAGCATCGTCGTGCGAGGAACCACGACGCGCTGTTCGATGCTGACGCGCACTTGTTCGGTCGCGAATGCACGGCGCACGGATTCGTTCGACTCACCGGCTTCGCGCTGCGCGAGATATTCGAGATACGCGCGATACGCTTCGCGCTCGAGTAGCGGTGCGAACGTCGACGCACTGAGTCGCGCCGAGGTTGCGCCGGGAAAATTCGGCGATGGATCCTGACCCGGTTTCACTTTCGCGAGCGCGATCACTTCATCGCCGGCCTGCACGTCTTCGAAGCGTGTCGGATAAATCCACTCCGCCGACGGATCTTTGACCTCGAACGTCGCGCCCATCGGACGACGCAGTTCTTCGGCCGCGTCGCGAGCACGAGCTTCGAGGCTCTCGGTGAAACCGACGCGCACGATGCGTCCGCGTCCGCTGGTCACGGCCTTCGCGGTCGGTCCGTCTTCGCGACTGCCGAGGATGAGCGCGTGAATCGTGGCGTTGGGAGGAAGTGCGGTGATCGCGTCCTGGACTTCGTGCGATGCGACGGCGCCGAGCGTCGGAACGAGATCGCTCGCGAGAACGACGGTGCGCGACGGATCGGCTTTGAGACGCTTGGTTGCGTCTTTGAGCACTGCGCCGATGTCCGTGCCGCCGAGGAAGAGACGCGTGCGGAGCTTGTCGCCGATCGTGCGGGCGACTTCGGATGCGCTGCCGCTCGCGAGTGATTCGAGATCCTGATCGAATGCAATCACCTGCACCGGCTCGCGGGCCGGCAGATTTCCGATTAGCGTTTCGAGCGCGCGGATGCGATGCGGCGCGCCTTCGGCGGACGACGCGGACGTATCGACGTAGAAGATCCAGTTGCCCGAAGTCGCGTGTCCCGGTGCGGGCGACGAGTCAGCGAAGCGATATGCGGCGAGATAGAAGTCACCGGCACGGAGGATGCGCGCGCGCGGCGTGTTGCGGTCCGCCTCCCACGACATCGTGATGTCGCGATCCGGCGTCCAGTCCGTCTCGTCGAACGACGTCATCTGCGCGGTGTTCGTCGTCATCTTCCCCTGCTCCCCTTCACCGGGGACGGGCGTGACGAATCCGCGGAAGGTCAACTTGTTGATCTTCGGCAGTCCGCGCAGCGGCAGCGTGTACGTGCGCGCACCGTCGCGCATCGGCAGGAGCGCCGTGTACGACAGGAGGATGCGCACCGGCGCGTTCGCCTCGATCGGGAAGATGCGCGCGGAGAAGCGATTGCCCTGATCCTGCTCGAGCAGCGCGGGGTCGCGCATCTGATGCAGGAACTGTTCGTACACCTGGTTCGCGCGCAGCCGCTCGACGACCTCGCCTTCCATCAGTTGCCCGTTCACGTCTTTCGCGAAGCGGCTGATCGCCGCGTTCGCGGGCAGCGTCGCGGTGAAGCGTCCCTCGATACGACGCGCCTGCGGATTGCGGAAGCGCAGGTCGATCTCGGTGAGCGACAACATGCCGTGAATCGCGGTGCGCGCGGAGAGCTCTTCGAGAATCAGCTCCTGCCCGTCCGCATCGGCAAAGGTGATCGGCGCGACGGGCGGCAGTGCGGGCGCCGGCTTCGATTCCTGCGGCGCGCGGCTGACGATGGTCGCGGCGCGCGGGGACGAAGTCTTGTCCTGCGGCGAGGCGATGAGCAGCAATCCGGCGATGGATGCAATCAACACGGCGGCGGCGAGCGTGAGCGTACGGTTGTAGGACTGCATGCCCCGTTGGACGGCATCACGTGCCGGAAAGAAACCAGCGCGCTAATGACGAACTGATCGCCGCCGTCCGCCGGACACTTCGGCCTCGGGCTGCCAGCCGAGCTGAACGACCTCGAAGTCGCTCGTCCTGAGCGCGCGAAACGCGGGATTGAGAATGTCGTTGTCCCAGCGCGTGTCGTACGTCCCGCTGACGTACATGTCGGTGCCGTTGTCCGCGACAATGAGGCCGTACGTCTTCATCGCCTGGAAGATCCGCCGCACCGGCTCGGGATATCCAGCGATGTTCACACTCGCCTTCAATCGCAGACGCGCGCCCATCGGCAACGCGCCGCTCGTGCTCCCAGCGCGATGCGACGCGGGATACACGTAGCCATTCGTGTTGCGCACCGTGACGCGAAACGCATGGCGGATCGGCTCGGTGCCATACGCCTCGTCGTAGCGAACGAGGCCGGGCAGAATCGCGAGTCCCGCGGCGTCCGCACTCGTCCAGCCGTCGGGACGTCGCGTGTTCGCGTCGAGCGGAAACGTCGCGCCGGAGCCGGCTTCCCAACGTGAGCCGGTCCAATGCAGCGCGTAAAGCTCATAGAGAATCCGATTGTCGCGATCGACGATCAACATGTGCCGGTCGCCTTCCGCATTCGGGTCGTTCCCTGCCAGTCCACCTTCGATCCACCGCTCCTGCGTCTTCGCCTCTTCGGGGATCGGATAGCCCGCGGGACGCCCCGGCGCGCCGATGTCGCTCTCGTCGTCGTACTCGAACGTCACGGGCAGGAGGGGCTGCGTTCCGGAAACGGTCAGATACGGGATGCCGTAGATCGGCGCTTCCGGCTCTCCGCTGTCGCCGCCGAAATCGGGATGCAGGCCGCGCGTCGCGCCGACGTGCGCGATGAACGCCGCACTGTTCGCGTCGACCGGCGCATTCGTGATGTCGGCGTTCCACCAGTTCGTCGGTGGGAACAGAGGCAGCGGTTCAGGCAACGCGCCGCCGCGCACAGGCTGTCCGATTGCCGAAACTGCGCAGAGCAACGACAGCGCGAGAACACTTCCGATGAATTTCATCGCTTTGATTGTCAGTGCCGGTTAATTCGCGGTTTGTGGCCTGCGTCACGGCGAGGATCGGCGTAACACCTATGATGTCTTCACCCATAAGCCCGCAGTACAAAGAGAGGTCGCCCATGTTTCGTCGACTGGCAGTACTCGTCGTCTTTGCGCTGCTGTATGCGATTCCGGCCGTTGCCGACAACTACACGCTCGCCGGTGCGGGCGGTAATTGGAGCAACAATGCCACCTGGTTGCAGAACGCCGTTCCCGCGACGCGCGCGCCGGGCAGCCTGGCCGGAACCGTCGACACCGTGAACCTCACGGCCAGCGTCTACACCGTCACGCTCAACACGACGACGGTCGAGAACGTCACGCTGACGATGACCTGCCCGAGCAGCACCAGCACGTGCCTGCTCGACATCCCGACCGGCAACACGCTCCTGCTCAGTGGCGGATCGAACATCGGCGCGGACGCGAACCTGCAGATCAGCGGCGGCACGATCGCCAACACCGGCACGCTGACACTCGCAGCAAACTCCGATCTCGATTTCACGAGCGGGGATCTGCGCGGCGCCGGGACGACGAACGTCAACGCCAGCGCGGCCTTCAACGCGAACGGCGGCGGCAACATGGCGATCTCCGCGAGTCAGATCGTCAACGTCTTCGGCGACTTCGTTTACGTGAACGGACTCGTGCAGCTCAACAACGCCGCGCGGATCAACATCAAATCGGGCGGCGCGTTCGACATCCAGACCGCGAACGGCATCAGCACGAACGACGCGGTCAATACGAAGATCACCGTCGAATCCGGCGGATTGTTCAAGAAAACCGCCGATCCCTTCGGCACCAACATCGATCCGCCACTCGACAACAACGGCACCGTGCGTGTCGACACGAGCACCCTCGTCTTGTCGACCGGCACGCACACCGGCGTGTTCGACATGAACGGCGCGACCACCGGCTTCGAGTTCGCGAACACACACAACTTCAACGGAACATCGGGTTCGATTCAGGGCCTCGGACTCGCGAAACTAGGCGGGCCGATGATTCTCGGCGCGGGCGCCGATCTCGACATCACGAACGCCGACACCGACTCGTTCGCGTCGATCAGCGGCAGCGGCACGATCAACTTCAGCGGAACATTCAATTTCCGCGGCGGCACGATCAGCACCGCGACGATCAACATGCTCGGCGGTTCGACGCTCAACGTCACCGCGGACAACAACGCCGTGCTCACGGCGTCCGCGCACGTTTCGAACGCGGGCATCATCAACGTGAGCCCCGGCGCCGGCGTCCTCTCGATCAACAGCGGCGCGCACATCACCAACAACAACGACATCAATCTCCTCGGCGACGTGACCATCAACTCCGACGGGCTCGCGTCCGCGCGCATCGACAACAACCTGACGCGCACGATCGACAAGACCGCAGGCGCGACGTTCGCGGCCGTCAACGTCGCGGTCAACAACGCGGGCTCGGTCAACGCGACCAGCGGCGTTTTGAAATTCACGAAAGGCGGCTCGCAGACCGGCAGCTTCTTCACCGGCACGTCGTGCGGCATTTCGTTTGACGGCGGCACGCATCAATTCACGGGCGCGGCTGCGCTCACCGGCACCGGCACGTACTTCGCCGCCGCCGGACTCGTCGACATCGACGTCCCGATCAACCTCGGCGGCGCGATCTCGTTTCAGCAAAGCGGCGGACTTCTCACCGGCTCCGGCACGCTCACCGTGAACGGTCCGTACCTCTGGAGCGCGGGCACGCAGGACAACTCGTCCGGCAGCGGGCAGACGGTCATCAACGGCAACACGTCGCAGTTCACGACCAACGCGACGCTGACACTGTCGGGCCGCACGTTCGTCAACAACGGCACGCTCGCGTACAACCCGAGCGCAGGCAATTACCTGACGATCAACAACGGCGGTCTGCTGACCAACAACGGCGTGTTCAACTACGCCGGCGACGTTCCGATCAACAGCAACGGCCTTTCGACTCCGTCGTTCACGAACGGCGCGGGCGGCACGATCAACAAGAGCACCGGCGCGAGCACCGCGCAGATCTTCCCGTTCTTCACCGGCAACGGCACGATCAATCTCTCGAGCGGGACGATCACGCTGAGCGGCGGCGGCCAGAACCTTGGCACCGTCAACTTCACGAGCGCGTCGAACAAAATCATCGTCGACAACACGACG
>DASVNL010000452.1:0-2717 GCA_036383875.1 Thermoanaerobaculia bacterium | reverse complement strand
AACCGCCAACCGCCAACCGCCAACCGTCTCGAGATCACTTCCTGCAGCGCCAACAAGATTGTCGCTCCGAGAATCAGCCATGGGACCAACGTCTCGAACGTCGAGCTTGGAGTGCGGAGCAACAGCCAGCCGCCGAGGGCGCCGCCGAGAATGGATGGGATCACAAGCATCAGCAGCCAGCGCTTGACGGTCGACAGCTCGCTGCGGAACCCGTACGCACCGGCGAGGGAGCCGGGCCAGATCGCGACCGTGTTCGTCGCGTTGGCCATGATCGGATCGCGGCCGAGCCAGAGCAGGGCGGGGAAGGAGACCAGCGTGCCGCCGCCTGCAATCGCGTTGATCGCGCCGGCGGCGATGCCGGCCAGGAAGATCACCGCGAAGGCGATCACTTCACTCCTTCGGCCACGTAGAGATCGCTGAGCGCGCGCACCGCGTTGTACGCGTACTGCGTGCCGTCCGGCGTGAGGAGCACCGGCGAGATTTTGTAGACGCCGGCGGGGTCGGCAGGCGCGAACTCTTTCCACAGCTCGCGCGCGCCCGTCGCGACGTTCACGCGATACACGCGCGACGGCAGCGTCGTCGGGCGATACACGAACAGCGCGCTGTTGTCGCTCGACCACTGCACGGGGACTTCGCCCTTCTCGACGCCGCGCATCGGCGGCGGCGCGCTCCCGTCGATGGCGTACAGCGCGATCGTTTCGTCCGCGGTCATCCCCGCGACGAAGCGTCCGTCGTGCGACACCGCGAATGCGCGCGGCGCGCCGCCCCAAATCCCTTCAGGCGAAAGCGGCTTCGCGATTTCGTCGAGCGTGTCGACGACGAAGAGGCGATAGCCGCCCTTGCCGACGACGCCTGCGACGACGACGCGCTTCGAGTCCGGCAGCCACGTTGCGCCGGAGTCGAATGCACCGTCGATCTTCAGCTCGCGAGCCATTCCGCTGCCTGTCGGGACGATGACCAGCTTCGCGCTCTGATGCACGAGCGCCCACTTGCCGTCCGGCGACAACGCATCGCCGACGCCTTCCGCGAGTCGGATCGGCGCGGGCGTGTCGTGACGGCGCAGATACACCGCGCTCTTCGTGCCGCCGCCTTCGCGCGTCTCGCTGAACAGCAGCGACTTTCCATCGGCCGAGAGATCCGCGAGCATCGACCAGTCGAGCCACGACGAGTCGCGCTCCGGGCCGAAGTTCGGCAGCAGAGGTGCTACGGACGTAGCAGGTGTCGTTGGCGCTGTCGTTGTCACCGTCGCGGCGACCGGTTGCGGCATCGTGCCGCCGGTGCTCCACATCAAGGCCGCGCGCCACGTTCCGTTCGACAACAACGCCTCGCCGTTCGGCGAGAGATCGAAGATGCGAATCGAGCCGGTGAGTCGCGTGACGAGGCGGATCACGCCGTCGTGCACGTTCACCGCGTACAGCGCAGGCGGCGCCGAGCTCGATGTGCCCGAGACCCAGATCTCGTTGCCGTCCGGCGACCACGCGAGGCCCGTCGCGCCGCGCGCCCAACCGCGCGCGATCGTCACCGGCGCGCCCTGGTCGACGATCGCGAGATCGAACTCGCCGCGCGATGGCTCGAGGATCGCGAGGCGTTTGCCGTCGGGCGAGATGCGGATGTCGCGCACGTAATGCGGCGTCTCGTAGCGCACCGTTCCGATCGGATACTCGATGCGCGTCTTGTCGCCTTGCTGCCGGATGATCGCGAGGTTCGCGCCGTCTGGCGACCAATCGGCCTGCAGCACGTTCTCCGCGATCTCGCGCGGCATGCCGCCTGCGATCGGAACGCGTGCGAGTGTGCCGAGGTTGGTGTTGCGATCGCGATGCAGAAGGATCGCGAGCTCGGCGCCTTTCGACACCGCGAGCACTTCACTTTCGGGAACGCCGAGCGGCCGCGCTTCGGTCGCGCGACGGCTGACGATGAAGATCTCCGGACGCTCGCCGTCCCACGCCGCGCTGTAGACGATGGTCTCGCCGTCGGGACTGAATCGTGCGGAGCGGACTTCGCCGCGACGAAACGTCAGGCGGTGAAACTGCGGCTCGACGACCTCTTCGGTTTTGCGTCGCGCGAGGAACCACGCGCCGTACGCCGCACCTGCGACGGAGACGACGTAGAGCAATCCGAGAAGAATCGGCGAGATGCGACGCTTCGGTTTCGGGCGCGCGGAAGTCGCAGCGGGGATGCGCGACGTGCGCGGCGGAGTCGGCGTCGTTGGCGATGACGGCGATGCGGGGCGCGGTTGCGCGATCGCGCCAGTCACGACGGGCGGCTTCATTCCGCTGCCGCCGAGGGTGCTGGCGCTCATGTCGGTGACCGTTTCGAGATTGAAGGAGAGATCGCGCGCGGACTGATAGCGCAGCTCGCGATCTTTCTCGAGACAACGGCGAATCAGTCGCTCGATCGCCGGCGGGCAGTTCGGGACGAGGTCGCTGAGATCGGGCGGGTCTTCCTTGAGGATCGCGCTCAGCGTCTCGATCGATGAGTTGCGCTTGAACGCGCGCGTGCCGCTGAGCATCTCGAAGAAGATCGCGCCCAGCGAAAAAATATCGGAGCGATGATCGACGGACTCGCCGCGCACCTGTTCCGGCGACATGTAGCCGACGGTGCCCATGACCATGCCGGGCTCGGTCGCGGCCATTTCGAACGTCGCGCCGTCGGGATTCGCGCTGGTCAACTTCGCGATGCCGAAGTCGAGGATCTTCAGGCGGCCGTCGCGCGTGAGG
>DASVNL010000451.1:0-3148 GCA_036383875.1 Thermoanaerobaculia bacterium | reverse complement strand
CGGATTCAACGGCGTCGCTGCGGGTGGAATCTGGGAAGCGCCGTTCACTGCCGACGCGATGCATACCGCGGGTGCGCATGGAGCGTTCAGCATCACCGAGGGGAACCTCGTGATTCAGGACAACGTCTCGTCGTCGACTGGAATCAGCAGCCGCGTCCTCGCCGAAATCGTCTCCCACGAATTCGGCCACACCCTCGGCATCGGCCACAGCGCCGATCCGTCTGCGCTCATGTACGCGAGCGTCAACGGCTTCGGCGCCGATCTCAAGACCGACGACAAAGTCGCGGCGCGCTGGCTCTATCCGAGTGGCACCGTCGTGCCGCCGCCCGTTGCGACTGCGCCCGAAGCGCCGTCGAATTTGCGCGCGACCACGGGCCCGAACTATGCGGACTTCATCTGGATCGACAACGCGAACAATGAGCAGGTGCAGTCGTTGTGGATCTCGACCGGCGCGAACGGGACCTTCGTCAAATTCGCCGACGTCGGCGCGAACGCAACGAATGCGCGCGTCACGTCGCTCGGTGCGGGAACGTATCGCGCGTACGTGCAGGCGACGAATGCGGTCGGCACATCGCAGTCGAACACCGTGACCTTCACGATCTCGACGAACACGACCAACTCGCCGGTGGCGTCCTTCACCGCGACGCCTGCGACCGGCGTGATGAACGTGACCAACTTCTCGTTTACTGATACTTCGACCGGGACCATCACCTCGCGGCAGTGGAACTTCGGCGACGGCTTCGCCGCGTCGACTCCGACCGCGACGCACGTCTACACGAACGCGGGCACGTACGTCGTCACGCTGACCGTCAACGGCAACGGCATGACGTCCCAGACGACGCGCAACATCGTCGTGTCGTCGTCCGAGAGTCCCGTGACGCCGATCGTCGTCGCCGCGTTCGATGCGCCGACGGGCACGATCGCAGCGGGCTCGCCGGTCACGTTCACCGATGCGAGCAGCGGCTCGCCGACGAGCTGGGCGTGGAACTTCGGCGACGGCGGATTGTCGAACGCGAAGAATCCCACGCACGTTTACGCGAACGCCGGCACGTACGGCGTGACGCTCACCGTCGCGAACGCGTCGACGACGAGCGTCGTGACGAAGGGCATCGTCGTCGTTGCGGCGTTGCCGTACAGCTCACTCGTTTCCGTTGCCGCGCAAACCGGCGGCGTCGGCGGGACGTCGTGGCGCACGGAGATCACGCTGTTCAATGCAGGCACGTCAGGTGCGAGCGTGTCGCTCGTTTATCTGCCGACGGGCGGCGGCAACGTGCTGTCGAACAGTCTCTTCCTCTCGCCGAAGCAATCGGTGACGTACGCGAACGCGCTGCTCGATGTCTTCGGCATCGCGAACGGCGCGGGCGCGGTGACGGTCGAAGCGGCGAGCGCGGGCACGGTCGCGAATCTGCGACTCACGAGCCGCACGTTCACGACCGGAGCGACCGGCACGTACGGTCAGGCCGTTCCCGAAGTCGCATCGAACGAGCTCGCCGACACGCTCTACATCGCAGGCATCGAGTCGACGTCCGCGTATCGCACGAACGTCGGCCTCGTGAATCGCGCGACGTCCGCGGTCTCCGCAGCGATCGCGCTGATCGACGCGACGGGCAACACGCTCTCGACGCGCACGATCTCTCTTCCCGCCAACAGCTTTCAGCAGCAGCCCCTCGGCACGTGGTTTCCCGCTGTCGACGGCCAAACGCACGAGCATCTGACGATGCGCATCATCGCGGCGTCCGACGCGTCGATCAGCGGCTACGCCTCGCTCGTCGACAACGTGACGCAGGATCCGATCTACATTCAGGCCGTACCCGAATCGACGGGCGGCGCGATGATGATTCCGGTCGTCGGCCGCGCACCCGGCGCGAATGCGACGTTCTGGCGCAGCGATGTGACGTTCCACAATCCCACCGACTCGCGCATGGTGCTCACGCTGCGCTACGCGGGGACGTCGAAGACGCTCGCGATCGATGCGGGCAACACCGAAGTGCTCGCGGACGTCGTCGCGGATTGGGGACTGCTCTCGGGCAGCGGCACGCTGCAGATCACGTGGGGCGGCGACATCGGTCCGGTCGTGACGAGTCGCACGTACACGTCCGTCGCGACGGGCGGCACGTACGGCCAGTCGATCGATCCGGTGTCGGCGTTCGCGCCGCAAAGCTTCGTGCCCGGACTGCGCAACGACACCGCGTATCGCTCGAACGTCGGATTCGTGAACGGCGGCGACGGCTCCGAAACGTTCAACGTGCGATTGCTCGCGCAGAACGGCGATGAGCTCGGACGCGCGACGCTCACGCTCGCGGCGAAAGAAATGTCGCAGTACGCCGTGACCGCGTTGTTCTCGAACGTCCCGGCGGCTCCGTTCACGCTGCACGTCGTCGGCAATGCGAATGCGAGTCTCTTCGCGTACGGCTCGATGGTCGACAACCGCTCGGGCGATCCGGTGTTCTTCGCCGGACGCTGATCACACGCGCATCGTGCGAATCACCTCGACTGCTCGTTCGACATCGCGCTCGTCATTGGCGATGCCGAACGACAGTCGCGGATACGACACGGTGTACGGACTCGTCGACGCGATGATGCGCTGACGCTTCAAGCGCTCGACGACTTCCTCCGGCCCGATGCCGTCGACGTCGAAGCAGTTGATGCCCGCGGAGAGCGCAGGGCTCATCGGTGTGCGCAGTCGCACATGCTTCATCGCCGCGAGCTTTTGTTTCGCGAGTGTGTTCAGCGACTCGATGCGTTGCACGATGCGCTCGTGTCCGATCGCGTCGTGCAGCGCGAACGCGGACGGAATCGCCCAGTGATGTTCGTACGCCTGAAACCCACCCGGCGTGAACCAGTTCGCAATCGGCGGTCCCTCGGGCGCACGCTTCTCCGTCCACGCGAGATACAACTCGAACGACGAGAACGACGGCAGCGTTGGATGCATGCGAGCCCATACATCAGACTTCGCCCAGACGAAGCCGGTGCCGCGCGGCCCGAACATCCATTTGTGCAGACCCGCTGAAAACGCGTCGATGCCGGTTGCAACGATCTCGCGCGTCGTCGCGCCCATGCCATGCACGCCGTCGACGAAGACGAGCGTGCGCGGATTGACGTCGCGCACGGCGTTGACGATCTCGCGCAGCGGAAGCTTCACGCCGCT
>DASVNL010000450.1:0-2486 GCA_036383875.1 Thermoanaerobaculia bacterium | reverse complement strand
CGGCCCGATCCTGCCGATCTCGCTGTACGCAGCGAGCAAGGTCGCGTGCGAGACGCTCATCACCGCGTTCGCACACAATTACGACATCACCGCGTGGATCTATCGCTTCGGCAACATCGTCGGACCGAATCCGACGCACGGTGTGATCCACGACTTCGTCCTTCGTCTCCGCGACGAGCCGACGCGTCTCGTCGTCCTCGGCGACGGCTCGCAGTCGAAGCCGTACGTCTACGTCGAAGACTGTCTCGACGGCATGGAATTCGGCATCGCGAACGCGAAAGAGCACATCAACGTGCACAACCTCGCCGTCGACGATCAGACCTCCGTTCGCGAAATCACGGACTGGACGATCGAGGCCATGGGCATCGACCGCGCGAACATCGATGTGCAGTACGGCACGAGCCCGCGCGGCTGGCGCGGCGACGTCCCGTACGTGAAGCTCGACACGCAGCGCATGACGAAGCTCGGCTGGCGTCCGAAGCTCTCGAGCAACGAGGCCGTGCGTCGAACGATCGTCGAGACGGTCGAGCAATTCAAGAACGGACCGCTGCAGTGAACGAGAGCACGAGCGTACGCGTTCCGATCGCAGTCGCGATCAGCGCGGCGCTCGTGCGCCTGTTGCCTCTGCACTTTCTCCATCCTCTGAACTGGGACGAGATCGAGTTCTTCTCCGCGACGAAGTGGATCGGCCAGGGACTCGTGCCGTTCCGCGATTTCTGGGAGCACCACGCCCCGCTGATGTGGTTCGTGTTCGCGCCGGTCACGCGACTCACCGACAGTCCCGGCGTCGACGCGATCATCGCGCTGCGCTGGGCGCAGGTGCCCGTCTGGATCGCGACGTTCTGGCTGCTCAACCTCTGGATGCGCAACGCCAGCTTGTCGCGATTCGCGCGCTGGACGGCGATGGCCATCGCGCTCTGCAGCTCGCTCTTCATGACTCCCGCGGTCGAATACCGCGTGGAGTCGCTCGGCTGTCTCTTCGTCGTCCTCGGTCTCGTGCTCGCGCGACGCGAACGCTGGTTCTTCGCCGGCGCCGCGTTCTGTCTCGCCGGTTTCACGAACCTCCGGCTCGGACCCGTGCTCGTCGTCGCGGTGTTGTCGCTCCTCGTGATGCGCCGTCTCCGCGCGACGCCGATCGTCGCCGGCGGATTCGCTGCGCTGCTCGCGTGTCTCTCGTACTTCGTCGTGACTGGCGCGCTCGATGATCTCTGGAAACAGGTTTGGGTCGAGAACCTCGCGGAGAAATACGCGACGCCTGTCGCCGGTGGGTTCATTCATCGCCTGATGGTGCCGTTCGGCGTGCGCATGCTCGCGAGCGATCGGCTCTTCGAGCTCGCCGCCGTCGATGTCGGCGGCATCCTCGTCCTCCTCCTCGGCATCGCGGGACTCGTCCACGCCTTCCGCCGCGGCGGCGACCTGCGCCTCATCGCGATCCTGCAAGTCGCGAACATCGCCTTCGTCGCGTTCATGAAGTTCATCTACAACTACCACTTCGCGCTGGTCGTGATCCTGATGGTCCCGCTGCTCGCAGCAATCGTCGAGCGGATGCCGAAACGCGAAGTCGTCTTCGCGATCGTGATCGCGGCGTGGGCTGTGAATCTCTTCGCCGCGGTGTTTCGCGGCAAAGAGCTCGACCTCGCGTATCAGGATGTGATCATGCGCGAGGCGCACGCGCACACGCGTCCGGGTGACGCGGTGTGGAGCGGCATCCCGTGGGCCATCCGCCGCGATCCCGCGTATCGCTTCTGGTTCCTCCCCGAGCTCGCGCGAATCCTCGTGCGCAACGGCGAGTATCGCGGCGTCGATCTGACGAACGCGCCTGCGGCGGTCGTGTTCGATCACAACGCATTGCGCTGGGTGCTGACCGTGCAGCGCGATCTCGAGCCCGCGCTCGTGCGCAACTACATTCCGGTCTGGCGCGAGTTGTGGGTCCCGGCGATGAACGCGAGCATCCCCGCGCGCGGCAGCGCGACATGGACCGTCCCGCGCGATGGCTCGTATCGCGTGTACGTCTCGCAGGGACTCGCGCGCCACCCGTGGTTCCGCGCGCCGTTGCGCGTCGCATCGCACAAAGGCGCCGATGCCTCGCGTCTCACCGCGCGGCTTCCGAATCCCGGCGCCGGTCCGATCGTGCTCGATGCAAACGTCGCGACGCTGCGCAAAGGGCAGCGCGTGACGGCGTCCAACCCGACGGATGTGGATCTCGCGGTCATCCTCATGTCCACTGATGATCGCGTGCTCTTCAAACAACCACCGCCCGGCGTGTCGCTCGAAGCAGAGACGACGCGCATCACGCACTGGCCGGCCTTCCGATGAACCGCGCACTTTTTCTCGATCGCGACGGCGTCGTCGATGAGCTCGTGTACTATCCCTCGCACGACGAGTGGGAATCGCCGCGCCGCATCAGCGATCTGAAGATGATCGACGGCGTGACCGAGCCGCTGCGCCGCTTTCACGACGCGGGCTGGCTGCTGTTCGTCGTCACG
>DASVNL010000449.1:0-1538 GCA_036383875.1 Thermoanaerobaculia bacterium | reverse complement strand
CGAAGAAGTGATGTCCGCACTCGTGCTGCTGTTCGCGCTGCTGTTGCCCGAGGCGAATCTTCGCGACGGCGACATCATCTTTCAGGAATCGCTGTCGTCGCAGAGTCGCGCGATCCAGCTCGCGACGGGGAGTCGCTACAGCCACATGGGCATCGTGATGCGCGAGAACGGACGCTGGTACGTCTACGAAGCGGTCGAGCCGGTGAAGCTCACGCCGCTCAACACGTGGACTGCGCGCGGTCGCAACGGTCATTACGTCGTGAAGCGATTGCGCGATGCGTCGAAACTCACGCCGGCCGTGCTGCGCAAGATGGAGAAGGTCGGGAAGATTCGAAGGGAAGCATTACGACCTGACGTTCGAGTGGAACGACTCGCGGATCTATTGCTCTGAACTGGTCTGGAAGATCTACCGCGATGGCGCGGGGATCGAGGTCGGGAAGCTGCAAAAGTTGCGCGACTTCGATCTCTCGAATCCGGCAGTGAAAAAGAAGATGCGCGAGCGCTACGGCGCGAACGTGCCGATGAACGAGCCGGTGATCTCGCCGCGCGCGATGTTCGACTCTCCGTTGCTCATCGAAGTCGCGCGCCGCAACTGACTCGCCACCTTTCGCGCGGATTCGTGTCTTTCGTCGCATGCGACGCAACTGGCTGGTGGTGTTGTCGTGGTGTGTGGGATTCGTGTGGGCCGTCGGCCTGATCCTCAACGCGCGTCGCGCTCCCGAGCCTGTGCCGCAAGTGCCGCAACCCGTTGCAGTGGCGAGTCTCGGTGACGCGCGCAGCGTTGACCCGCCACCGCCCGTCGAGATTGCGAAGCCGGCGAAAGGCGGCAACTACAGTGGCAACACGAAGACGCACAAGTTTCACGAGCGTTCGTGCAATTACTGGGATTGTCCAAACTGCACGGCGCGATTTGCGACGCGCGAAGACGCGATCAACGCTGGATACGTTCCCTGTGGGACGTGCAAGCCGTAGACGTACGGAATCGATCGTGCGTACTTCTGTGCATGACCCGGCGGATCCCCATCCTCGTTTTCATCCTGCTCTTCCTCGGCTGCGACGCACTCTCACCAACCTCGCCCGGCCACGAACCCACCGCCACGCCGTACAACGGCCGCTTCACCGGCGACCTCGGCATTCGCGCACCGAACGACGAAGACTGGTCGCTCGTCACGCTCGATCTCGTTCAGAACGGCAATTCGATCACCGGCACACTGCGCGAGCGCAAAGGCCGCGTGCATGACGTCGAGGGATCGCTCTGGCTCGATTCGGTGGACAAGGCGAGCATCACGGTAAAGAACATCGAGAGCCCGTCCTGCTTCTCCCTCGGGCTCGCGTTTCACGAAGTCGAATACGAGCGGCGCACCGGCATCGCACGCGCGCTCGTCGGACAGATGGGTGGACGCTGCCAAGGCACGGTGATGCAGCCGTTCCGGCTGACGCGCGCGTGATTACGTGAATCCGCGCGGACGCTCATCGAGCGTCGTCGCGATGTCGAGCAGCGCCGCGGTGTAGATCGGATCTTCGACCTGCAACTCGAC
>DASVNL010000448.1:0-1757 GCA_036383875.1 Thermoanaerobaculia bacterium | reverse complement strand
CTGCGCATCGGCGAGGCGATCGTCCTGACGATCATCGCCGTCGCCGCGATCTTCATCATCCTCGTCCCGATCGCGGTGTCGATCGGCATCTCCGCCGCGAGCATTCACTCGCCCGACGACATCGAGCACGCGCTGCTCCTGCTGATGGACAAGTGGATGCTGCTCGTGTGGGTGCTGGTCGCGGCGTCGATTCTGCTGCTGCTCTTCGTCGCAATTCACTCGTTCGTCGAAGCGGGATGTGCGCGCGTGTACGTCGACGCGGAGAAGCTCGCCGGTCCGTCGAACGAAGGGCATCGGTCGCGCTTCAAAATTTTCTCGATGGAACGCTGGATGGCCGGCGGTGCCGCGGGGTGGTGGAAGGTCTTCTGGATTTACAACATCGCCTGGGGCTTCGCGGGACTGATCTTTCTGATCCCGCTGATTCCGACCGCGCTGCTGATGTTCATCTTCCGCGAGACGCCTGAGATTCTGATCGGCACGGGCTGCGCGGGACTCGCGGTCACGTTCCTGCTGATGATCGTCGTCGGCGTGCTCACCGGGATGTGGACGAATCGCGCGACGGTCGACTGGGCCGCGAACGGCACGGACGCAACGGAATCGCTCGCGACCGCGCGGAAAGCATTGCGCGCCGACTTCGGGCGGCACGTGCTGATTACGCTCGCGGCGATCGTGATCGGCATGGCGGGATCGTCGTTCTTCGCGAGCTTCGGATTTTTCGCGACGTTCGGGCAGGCGATGGATCGCCACGGGATGTTCAGTCTCATCACGCTCCCCATCCGCCTCGTCGGCTCCCTCGGCAGCACCGCATTCTCCGCGATCGTCACGAGCTGGTACGTCGCGGCGTACGCGGCGCTGACGACCGAAAAGTAGGCGCGATACACTCCGCGCCGCATGGCGTACTCGCACGTTTTCTCCCGTGATGCCGCGTCGTTCCGTCCGTCCGCGATCCGCGCGTTCGCGAAGCTGATCAACGATCCGAACATCATCTCGTTCGCGGGCGGCGTCCCGAATCCGGAGACGTTCCCGGCCGAGGCGCTCGCGGAGATCGCCGAGCGCGTGATTCGCGAGAAGCGCGCGGTGTCGCTGCAATACGGCCCGACGCGCGGACTGCCGCGACTCTGCGAGTCGATTGCGGCGATCGGACGCGCGCGCCGCATCGAATGCACCGCGGAGGACGTGCTCGTCACGACCGGCTCGCAACAGGCGCTCGATCTGATCGCGCACACGCTGCTCGATCCGGGCGACGTCGTCGCGGTGGAGCTGCCGACGTACATCGGCGGTTCCGCGTCGTTCTTCGCGCGCAGTGCGGAGCTCGCGGGCGTGCAGCAGGATGACGAGGGGATCGTGCCGGAGTCGCTGCGCGAGCTCGCGTCGCGCCGCCGCATCAAGCTGCTCTACACGATCCCGAACTTCCAGAATCCGTCCGGCCGCCTGATGACGCAGGAGCGTCGCGCGGAGGTGTTGAAGATCGCGGAAGCGCACGACTTCGTGATCATCGAAGACGATCCGTACGGCGAGCTGCTCTACGTCGAGAACGCCGACACGACACCGATGAAGTCGCGCGACACGCAAGGCCGCGTGATCTACCTCGGATCGTTCTCAAAAGTCCTCGCACCGGGCTTGCGCTGTGGCTGGATCGTCGCGGAGAAAGAACTGCTCGAGCGTCTCGAGATCGCGAAGCAGGCCGCCGATCTCTGTTCGGGCACGCTCGACCAGTCGATCGTCGACGAGTTCGTCGCGAGCGGCGCGCTCGCCCC
>DASVNL010000447.1:0-3200 GCA_036383875.1 Thermoanaerobaculia bacterium | reverse complement strand
GAGATGCAGTTTGTGATTGAAGCGCAGCGTGTTGCCGTCGCGCGGATACGTCAGCTCGGGATGACTGTCGCCGAACGACTGGATCTTCGCGATGCTCGCGAAGTCGTAGCGATTCCCCGCGAACTTGCGCGAGACGAGTTGGGCGGGCGGGACGTTGACGTGCTTCGAGAGATCCGCGTGACAGCTCGTGCACGTCGCATCGCCGATCGACGCGAGCTTCGTCGCGCCGCGATGTTCGGCGTGACACGCGAAGCAGTCGGGCGGATTCGTTTGCAGTTGCGCGTGCGCCTGTTGCGGATGGCAGTCGAGGCACTTCGTGCTGATCACGCTCTTCCACGGCGTGTGACACGCGTCGCAGTCATTCGCGACTTCGGGATGGCGGCCGTGCGCCGATGAGAGTCCGCCGGGCATGAACGCTTTCTGGCGATCCGGCTCGATCACCTCGCCGATCACCGCGAGCGCGATGATCAACACGAGCGCGGTCACGCTCAGCTTCGTGAGCCACACGCGATGCAGTCGGTACGCGCCGGCGTAGTCGAACTTCCGCGCACGCACGACCTGCGCGCCGGGCGTCGCGACGGCGGCATGTTCTTCTTCGATGATCGCGGCCGCGGCGACGCGCGTCGGCTCGACGCGCACGAACAGCGGCTTGCGCGGATCGGCGATCTGCACGTCGATGCGCAGATCGCCGATTTCGATCGAGTCGCCCTTGCCGAGTCGCGCGGTCTCGACCGGCTTGCCGTTCACGTACGTGCCGGTGATCGAGCCCTTGTCGGTGATCAGGTAGCCCGCGGCGTCACTCTCGATCAGCGCGTGCTCGAGTGCGACCGCGGGATTCTCGGAGCGCAGATCCTGATTCGTGCCGCGGCCGATGCGCAGCACGTCGCGCGAGATTTGCGTCAGCGTGAGATTGCGGCCGGAGACGCGCTGGATGAGGAACGTCACCATGGCAGTCGTCCGTAGTAGAAGACCGCGCTGATGTGCAACGCCGCGAAGACGAGCAGCGCGATGGTGAATGGAATGTGGATGTACAGCCAGAACTCGAGGACGTTCTTGTAGCGCTGTTGATAGACGAGTCGCAGCAGCAGTTCTTTGCGCTGTCGCGAGACGACGAGCATCTGCCGCAACTCTTCCTGCTCTTCTTTCGGCACGATGCCGATGAGCCGCGCCCAGTCACTCGAATCCTGCTGCGGTCTGCGCCCGAGTCGCGAGAGGAGCAGGCGCCAGCCCGCGAGTCCGCGCGGCTGCGTCTGTCGCAGGAGCTCGTCGTAGATGCGCTGAAACGCGGCTGAACGTCCCGACGCGATGCGCGCCATCGAGCGTGCGAGTTGGTTGAGCTGATCCGAAATCTCCGGAACGGTGAGATCGCTCTCGACTTCGGTGAGCAATCGCGGAACGGTGACGTACAGGATCGCGCCGACGATGCCACTCGCCACCACGATCGCGACGAGCACCAGCGTCGCGACGGCGACCTTGTCGTGGAAGCGCATGCCCGCGTGGAAGATGAGAATCACGAGCACGAGCAGCCCGAGGTAGATGTGCGATTGCATCCACTGCTCGAGCGTTCCGAATCGCGAGCGATACCAGCGCTTGCGAATCCCGAAGAACGCGAGCAGCAGAATCAGCGCCGTCCCGGCGATGCCATATGCAATCCCATGCGTCGAGCCGCCGTGCGGATATTCGCGCGAGGCGTAGCGGTAGTAGCTCACGCTGATCGCGATGAGCAGGATGACGAACAATCGCCGCCACAGGATTCCGCTACGTGCGATCGGCATATACGGGATTGAGAATTGAGGATTGAGGATTGAGACCCGCGCTCCAATCCTCCATCCTCAATCCTGCATCCTCAATCCTTCTCATCTCTCTCCTCGGGAGATCACCAGCTCTTCCAGCGTTTCGCGATACTGCTCCGGCGTGAGCCGGATCGCGGCGCCGGTCGGACAGCCGCGAACGCACGCGGGTCCGCCGCTGATGTCGCGGCAGAGATCGCACTTCACGGCCACGGTCTGTTCGACCGCGTCCTTCTCTTTCTTGAACAACGACGCGACCCAGCCGAAGAGACTCTTCTTCGGCTCTTTGTGCACCATGAAGATGTTGCCGTAGGGACAATTGCGTTCGCAGTTGCCGCAGCCGATGCAGTTGCTCTTGATGTACACCTCGCCGCGCGGATCGCGTGCGATCGCGTCGGGCGGACAATCGAGCATGCACAGCGGGTTCTCGCACTGCCAGCACGAGTTCGGCGCGAGAAGGTTGTAGAGCTTGATGCCGGTCAGTGAGAGACGCGCCTGTCCGTCGTGATGCACGCCTTCGCACGCGGAAATACAGTTGCCGCAGCGGATGCAGCGATGTTCGTCGATGAGCAGCGTCTGCGTGCCCATGACGACTTCCTCGCGAATGAGATCGCCGAGGAGGTTGCCCGATCCCGGCGTCGCCTCGGCGATGAGTCCCGCGATGCGACGCTCTTCGAGTTTGCGCAACGGCGCATCGCGCAGTTCGGGATGTGCGGCGAGGAAGTTCGCGAAGTCGCGCTTCGAGAGTTTGATCAGATCCGACGGGAAGATCGTCGTGACCGTCGCGGTGCGCGCGGCGTCAGAGAACAGAGCTGCTTCGCCGAAGAAGTTGCCGGCGACGAGGTACGAAAGCACGACCTCTTTATCGCCCGACTTCTTCGAGATCTTCACCATGCCGTTGCGAATCAGGTAGAACGCGTCCGCCGCATCGCCTTGTCGAAACACAACGGCGTCTTTGCCGAGCGTCTCGACCGCCGCCTTGTCCACGAGCTCACCCAGCAACGCCTCGGGCGTTCCCGGAAACAGATAGCCGCCGAATGCGCGCAGCAGGAACGCCTGATCGACGAGCCCCTTCGCGCGCGGCGCGTTCGCGAGCAATTTCAGAATCGCCTTGCGCGGGATCTCGATCATCCGCGTCTCGCCGATCGCCTTCGCCGTCGCGGTGCGACGCCGTCCGGAGATGAGACTCATCTCGCCGAAGAAGTTTCCGGCCGTGAGCTCCGCGATCTTCGTGTCGACCGTCGATTGTTCGGCGCGACGCGAGAGCTCGACACGGCCTGACGCGATGACGAGGAAGTCGTTCGTGTAGTCGTTCTGCCGGATGATCGGTTCGCCGCCGCGATACTCGCGCACGCGCGTCGCGAGGAACGTCTCGCGTAACTGTTGTTCGTCCGCGGCGGCGAGGAGCGG
>DASVNL010000446.1:0-5859 GCA_036383875.1 Thermoanaerobaculia bacterium | reverse complement strand
TATCGCACGCCCGATCTCCCCACGGATCCGCGCTTCATCGAGAGCTCGCACATCGACGTCGCGGGGCGGCAGTGGGACGTGCGCTGGATCTCGCGACGTCACGGCCGCGGCGCGTCACTGAAGTTCGCAATTGCGACGTTCGCCGGCGGGATGATCATCGCCGCGCTGCTGTTGCTCCTGCTGCGCACGCAGCTCTCCGCACGCGCGCAAGCGGAGCGCACTGCAGAACGACTGAGTGAATCGGAGGCGGCGCTGCAACGCGCGAATCGCGCGAAGGACGAGTTCCTCGCGACGCTCTCGCACGAGTTGCGCACGCCGATGACCGCGATCCTTGGCTGGGCGCGCATGCTCGAGATGGGCGACCTCGATCCAGTGCTCGTGCGCGAAGGCATTCAGGCCATCGCGCGCAGTGCGAAGACACAGGCGCAGCTCATCGAAGACATCCTCGACGTCTCGCGCATCACCCTCGGCAAGTTGCATTTGAAGATCGAAGACGTCGCCGTCAACGAGATCGTGAGCAACGCAGTCGATGCGGTCACTGCGCCGGCGGCGGTGAAGTCGATTGCGATCGACGCGACCTTCGATACGCACGAGCCGCACGTGTCGGGCGACTCGAACCGGCTGCAGCAAGTGATCTGGAATCTCATGAACAACGCGGTGAAGTTCACGCCGAACAACGGCCGCGTGAAAGTGAGTGTCGAAAGCGACGGCGCGCAGGCGCTGATTCGCGTGACCGACACCGGCGTCGGCATCGCGCCGGAGTTTCTGCCGCATGTGTTCGATCGTTTTCGTCAGGCGGACAGCACGACCACGCGACGCTTCGGCGGACTCGGACTCGGACTCGCGATCGTGCGGCAAATCACGGAGATGCATGGCGGCTCGGTCGACGTCGCGAGCGACGGCATTGACCACGGCACCACGTTCACAGTCACGCTGCCGGTCGTGCAGGAAGACACGACGACGGATGCATCGCCCTCGGCCGAGGTGATGCCGGACTTGCGCACGGCGGACATCGTCGTGGTCGACGACGACGCGGATGCGCGTCGCTTCATCGCCGCGACGTTGCAGCGCGCGGGCGCGACGGTGCGCGAAGCGGAATCCGCGCGCGCTGCACTCGCCGCGATTCGCGTTCGCACGCCGACGTTGCTCGTCAGCGACATCGCGATGCCGGAGCGCGACGGCTTCGAGTTACTCGGCGACGTGCGCAACACGCTCGCGATCGACGAGTCGCGCCTGCCCGTCGTCGCCATCACCGCGTTCGGCGGATCCGACGACCGCGAGCGCATCCTCGCGGCCGGGTTCCAGCGCTACATCGTCAAGCCCGTGGATCCGTTGGAGCTCGCGCGCGTCGTCGCGGACGTGCTCACATCCTGACTTGCGCGCCGAGTTCGATCACCTGATTGGGCGGCAGCGAGAAGAATGCGGCGGCGCTGCTGGCGTTGCGATTCATCCAGGCGAAGAGGTGCTCGCGCCAGATCGACATGCCCGGGTGCTCCGTCGGGATCAGCGTTTCGCGGCCGAGGAAGTAGCTCGTGGTCATGCTGTCGAACGAGACCGGACCTTTGATTTGTGCGAGCGTCTCGGGAAGGTTCGGATCTTCCATGAACCCGAAGCGCACGCTCAGGCGATACACGCCCTGTCCGAGGTCCGTCCACTCGTAGCGTTCTTCGGCCAAAAGATGCGGCTCTTCTTCGACGACGACGCTGAGCAGCACGACGCGCTCGTGCACGACTTTGTTGTGTTTGATGTTGTGCAGCAGCGCGGTCGGCACGCCTTGCAACTGTCGTGTGAGAAACACGGCCGTGCCCTTCACGCGCTGAATGCGATTCGATGCGAGCTGGCCGACGAACGTGTCCGTGTCGATCGCGCTTTCGGCGAGTCGCTCGCTGAGAATGCGACGTCCTGTGAACCACGTCGTCATGAACGTGAAGACGAGGAAGCCGACGACGATCGGGAACCAGCCGCCGTCCGCGATCTTGATCACGTTCGCGCCGAAGAATGCGAGGTCGATGATGAGGAACGGCACCGCGAACGCGAGGATCGCCGGCAACTTCCAGCCGTAGCGTTCCTTCGCGACGACTGCGAACAACGCCGTCGTGATGCCCATCGTCGCGGTGACCGCGACGCCGTACGCGCCGGCGAGTTTCGTGGCCTGACCGAAGCCGATCACGAGTCCGATCGCGCAGATCATCAGCACCCAGTTCACCGACGGGATGTAGATCTGTCCGATCTCGCGCGCCGAGGTGTGACGCACGCGAATACGCGGCAGATACGCGAGCTGCACGGCCTGACGCGTCAATGAGAACGCGCCCGAAATCACGGCTTGCGATGCGACGGCCGCGGCGAGCGTCGAAAGCACGACGAGAGGCAACATCGCCCAGCGCGGCGCCATCAGGAAGAACGGATCGCGCACCGCGCTCGGATCGACGAGCAGCAGCGAACCTTGTCCGTAGTAATTGAGAAGCAGCGCGGGAAAGACGACCGTGAACCACGCGATGCGAATCGGTCGCGCGCCGAAATGTCCCATGTCGGCGTAGAGCGCTTCACCGCCGGTGACGACGAGGAAGACTGCGCCAAGGACGAGATACGCGGCCACGTCGTGCTCGATGAAGA
Source organism: Thermoanaerobaculia bacterium (assembly GCA_036383875.1). GTDB lineage: Bacteria > Acidobacteriota > Thermoanaerobaculia > Gp7-AA8 > Gp7-AA8 > QHVT01. The sequence continues at coordinate 3,246 of DASVNL010000446.1, read as the reverse complement.
AGCGGATCGCGTAATGCGGGCTCAGTGCGACGAGCACCTGCGGCGCGCGCACGATGTTGTACAAACCGAGTGCGGCGAGCACCGTGAACCAGACCATCATCAGCGGACCAAAAAGCGTTCCGACTTTCGCGGTCCCGAATTTCTGCACGGCGAACAATGCGATCAACGCGGCGACGGTGATCCAGACGACGTACGGCTGGAACACCGGCGTGACGACGCCGATCCCTTCGATCGCCGAGAGCATCGTGATCGCGGGCGTGATCATGCCGTCGCCGTAGAGCAGCGCCGATCCGAACAATCCAAGCGCGATGAGCACGCGCCGCCTTACGCCGCGACGTCCGGCTTCGCGCGGACGCACGAGCGACATGAGCGCGAGGATGCCGCCCTCTCCGCGATTGTCGGCGCGCAGCACGAACACGAGGTACTTGAGCGAGATCACGAGCACGAGGGACCACGTGATCAGCGAGAGCACGCCCAGCACGTTGTCATGCGTCGGCGCGAGCTGATGCCCGTGATGCTTCATGAAGCACTCTTCGAGCGCGTAGAGCGGACTCGTACCGATGTCGCCGTAGACGACTCCGAGAGCTCCGAGGGAGAGGGTGAGAAGGTAGCGACGGCTGTGCTGCTGCTCGGCGGAATCCATGAAATGCGGAGTGCAAATGTAGCAGAAGCGCGCTCGACGGGTACGTTCTCACCCTCTCAGGCAATCAGAATCGCGTCTGCACGCCGGCGATGTAGTTCGCGGCGGACGTGAGCTGAATCGCGTTTACATCCTGATACAGCGGCAGTTGCACGAGCGCGTACAGACCTCCGCGTCCGACGGGCACACGCACGCCCGGCGACGCGTAAACGTACGTTCCGCCCGTGAACGCGGCTTCTTCCGGCTCGCCGGAGATCTTGTCCTTCGAGCGAAAGCGCGAGTTCACCTGCAGCAACAACTCGACGTGCCGCGCGACGGCGTACGCGGTTCCGGCGTTGACCTGCAGCTCATTGCCGAGGCGATAGCCGTCGTGATCGCCGCCGCGGAATTGATAGGTCGCGGTGACGAAGTACGGCGTCAGCGCGACGTCGCCCATCGGACCGCGGATGCGCGAGCGATGCACGAAGCCACCTTCGTACGAGATGCCGATGATCCCGTCCGCCGTTCCCGATCCGGCCTGAATCGGCAGCTCGCCGACTTCGCCCTCGTCGTTCGCAGCGTCGGAGTCGCCGGTCGGCAACTTCACGCCGCCGATCACCCACCACGCCGAGTGCGTGACGGGATCGGGCGTGCGCAATGCGGCACGCGCCTGCAGCGTAATGTCGCCAAGTCCGGAGATGTCCCACGCCTCGGGGATCGTGTTGTGCTGCGTGCGCGGCGACAGCGGACGCGCGTGTTCGTGGCTGCTGGCCAGATGATCGTGCGTGCGCGATACCCACGGCAGCGACGCACTGAGTTGCAGTCGCGACGATGGTGCGTATCCGAGGACCGCGGTGGCGATGCGATTCGTCGTGCGCACTTCGTCGTGATGCGGGCCGTGCAGCGCGCCGACGGCGACGGAGTCGGTGCCGATGCGCGGCTGATCGAGATCGATCGATTGCAGCGACAAGTCGAGCGTGAAACCGCCGATCGACGGACGGTTCAGAGACTGAAGATCGAGCGGACAGGAAGCAGAGCCGCAGCCGGCAAACAGCGGCGCGGAGAAAACGAGGACACACAGCAACGCAAACGCGAGCAGTCGGGTTCTCACGAGTCTTTCCTTTCTCGTTAGCGGAAAAAAAGCAGACGAGACGCGTCAGACGCGCGGAGGAAGCTCGGGCGCGCGACTCACGCCGCGCAGCGTCGTGGTGCCGATCGCGACGAACGCCCGGGTCTGCGATGGCGACTCGGCGACGGTCGGCGCATCGAAGAACACGCCTTGCGGACGCACCATCGCCGGTGCGAGGTCGCTGTGATCGCACGAACGCAACGACCGCTCGTGCGACTCGCGGCGTGCGTTCTCCATCGGACAGACCGGTCCCTCGCAGCACGGACCCTTGATGGGGCACGAGCAGTGGGTCATCGGCGTGCGCAGAGGAATCACGACTTCCGTCGCGAAGCCGTACGCGAGGACGGCCAGCAGCGCCGCCGGGACCAGCCACTTCGGCATTCGCTCATCGTACGGCGCTCGCGCCGCCTCCGGCAAAGGGGGTAGGACAAACGTCACAACCACGTCGCCACGCCGTCAGCGCTCCGTGGGTGTCGGAAATCGCGTACGCGTGAGCCACGGCACGGCGCGCGGCGAATGCCGGATGCAACGTTTCTGTAGCTGACTCCAACCTCACACCCGTCTGCCGGAAACGTGGCGGGGCGTGTCGTAGGGTATCCGGCAGTCCGGGTCCTGCCGGAAAGAAAAGTTATTAAAACCTGTTCCAAGGGCATCGATGCAACGAAAATCTCTGTATTTCGCGGCTGCCGTGTTGTTTGTCTGTGCGCTTTTCGGCGTCACGGACGTTCACGCACAGGCGACATTTGACAACCAAACCAATGTCACCGACGTGCTGACCAGCGCGGCGCCGACGACCGTGTGGTCGCACACCACGGCCGCAGGAACGAACCGGCTGCTACTCGTCGCCGTGTCGATGAACCTGCGCAACGCGACCGGCACGACCGTCACGACCGTGACGTACGGAGGGACGCCGCTCACGCTGCTCGACGCGATCACGGACGCCGCGCCCGACACGCGTACCGAAGTCTGGTACCTCCTCGGCGGACCGACCGGCGCGAACAACGTCATCATCACGATGGGCGGCATCACGCCCGGTGAGAACGTCGAGTCCGTCTCCAGCGCGACCACGCTCAGCAACGTTGACCAGAGCGCACCGCCGAGCGCGGCCGCCGTCGGAAACGGCACGCCCGCGAGCGTCACGCTCACCGGCACCGCCGCGACCGACCTCGTCCTCGACTTCGTCGGCGCGCGCGAAACCGTCACGCTCACGCCTCCCGGCACGCAGACCCAAGGCTTCAACACGTCGACCGGCGGCACGAACGACGACATCCAGGCCGCGTCGAGCGGACGCGTCGCCGCGACGCCGAACACCACCATGACGTGGACGCTTTCCGCGACGCGCCGCTGGAGCCACATCGCCGTCGGCGTCAAACAGGCCACGGCCGACGTCGAAGTCACGCAGAGCGCGCTCCCCGATCCCGTCGAACCGGGCGGCATCCTCACCTACACCTTTCACATCCAGAACAACGGCCCGTCGAGCGCGACCGGCGTCACGCTG
>DASVNL010000445.1:0-20920 GCA_036383875.1 Thermoanaerobaculia bacterium | reverse complement strand
ACGACCGTGACGTACGGAGGGACGCCGCTCACGCTGCTCGACGCGATCACGGACGCCGCGCCCGACACGCGTACCGAAGTCTGGTACCTCCTCGGCGGACCGACCGGTGCGAACAACGTCATCATCACGATGGGCGGGATCACGCCCGGTGAGAACGTCGAGTCCGTCTCCAGCGCGACCACGCTCAGCAACGTAGACCAGAGCGCACCGCCGAGCGCGGCCGCCGTCGGAAACGGCACGCCCGCGAGCGTCACGCTCACCGGCACCGCCGCGACCGATCTCGTCCTCGACTTCGTCGGCGCGCGCGAAACCGTCACGCTGACGCCTCCCGGCACGCAGACCCAGGGCTTCAACACGTCGACCGGCGGCACCAACGACGACATCCAGGCCGCATCGAGCGGACGCGTCGCCGCGACGCCGAACACCACCATGACGTGGACGCTCTCCGCGACGCGTCGCTGGAGCCACATCGCCGTCGGCGTAAAGCAGGCCACGGCCGACGTCGAAGTCACGCAGAGCGCACTTCCCGATCCCGTCGAACCGGGCGGCATCCTCACCTACACCTTTCACATCCAGAACAACGGCCCGTCGAGCGCGACCGGCGTCACGCTGACCGACACCTTGCCGGGTGCCGTGACGTTCATCAGCTCGAGCACCTCGCTGGGCAGTTGCAGCGGGACGTCAACCGTGACGTGCAACATCGGCACGCTCACGTCGGGACAAACCGCAACCGTCACGATTCAAGTGACCGCGCCGCTCACCGGCGGCTTGATCGCGACGAACACCGGCACGGTCACGACGACGACCACCGATCCCGTCACGCCGAACACCGCGAGCGCGACCGCGTACTCGCTCGTGCAGGCCACGGTCTGCGGCACGCAGCCCGGCAAGGACGGCGCGGGCGGCACGCTCGCCGGTGTCATCAACTCGTACTGGCCCGGCACCGCGAACGCGGCCGTTGGCGCGACGTCGATCACGGTCGGCACGCGACGCGGCGCAGCGGTGGGCATCACCGCGGGCGATCTGTTGCTCGTCATGCAGATGCAGGACGCCGCGATCGACAGCAACAACGACGATCGCTACGGCAACGGCCTCGGCACGACCGGCGGCACGACCGGCATTGGTGCGGGCTACACGAACGCGAACAACGTCGGCCGCTACGAGTACGTCGTCGCGACGAACAGCATCGGCGCCGCCGGCGGCGCGCTCACGTTCACCGCAGTCGGCGGTGGCAGTGGACTCGTCTACGCGTACACGAACGCGAACGCCACCGGAACGATGGGGCAGCGGCGCTTCCAGGTAGTCCGCGTTCCGCAATACACGACCGCAACCCTCGGCGCGACCGCAACCGCGAGCTCGTGGAACGGCACGACGGGCGGCATTCTCGCGTTCGACGTCGCCGGCGATCTCGCGCTCGGCAGCGTCACGATGAACGTCAACGGCCTCGGTTTCCGCGGCGGCGCGGGCCTGCAGCGCGCAGGCGGCGGCGCGGCAACCTCGGACGACTATCGCAATGTCGTCGGCACCAACGTGCACGGCGTGAAGGGTGAAGGCATCGCCGGAACTCCGGAGTGGGTGCTCGACGGCGGTGTGAACACCGACGTCGGTCCGCAGGGTTATCCGAACGGCGACTTCGCGCGCGGCGCGCCCGGCAACGCCGGTGGCGGCGGCACGGATGGCGAGGTCGTGGCGAACCAGGACAACTCCGGCGGCGGCGGCGGCGCGAACTGGGGCCGCGGCGGCGGCGGCGGTAACACCTGGGCGTCGAACCTCGCGCGTGGCGGCTTCGGCGGCGCGCCCTACTACGACTCTCCCGGCCGCGTCGTCCTCGGCGGCGGCGGCGGTGCAGGCGCACGCAACAACAGCGCCGGAATCGCGGCCGCGGGGGCGGCTGGCGGCGGCATCGTGCTCATTCGCGCGGGACGCCTGACCGGCACCGGCACCATCACCGCGAACGGCTCCGATGCCTACAACGACACCGCGAATGACGGCGGTGGCGGTGGCGGCGCGGGCGGCACGATCGTCGTGCTCACGCGCGGCGGCGGCTTCGGCGGACTCACCGTCCGCGCGAACGGCGGACGCGGCGGCGACGCGTGGCGCACGCAGGCGCCGGGCGCATATCCCGGCGAACGTCACGGCCCCGGCGGCGGTGGTGGCGGCGGCTACATCGCGCTCAACGGCACGCCTGCAGTTTCGAGCGTGACCGGCGGCGCGTCCGGCATCACCACGACCGCGAACGACACCTTCGGCGCGCAGCCGGGGGCCGTCGGCAACGTCGTTCTCACCGCGGACTTCGATCAGATCACCGGCATCAAGTCCGGCTGCACCGACATCTCCGTCGCGAGCTCCGACTCGCCGGATCCCGTGATCGCGGGCAACAACCTCACGTTCACGCAGTCCGTCACCAACAACTCCACCAACGTCCCGGCGTACGGCGTCGTGCTCACGCAGACCACGCCTCCCGGCACGACGTTCGTCTCGATGACGCCGCCCGCGGGCTGGTCGTGCACGACGCCGGGCATCGGCGGCACCGGCACGGTCACGTGCACGAAGACCGATCCGCTCGCACCGAGCACCGGCTCCGGCAACTTCACGTTCGTCGTTGCGACCGATCCGGGACTCGCGAACGGCTCGACGATCACGCAGCCCGTGTCGACGTCGACGACGAGCCCTGAGCCGAACACCGCGAACAACAGCACGTCCACGACGACCGCAGTCATTCGCCGCGTCGACGTCGGCGTGACGAAAGTCGCGAGCTCCGCCGGAAGCGACAACGCATTCGCGCAGGGCGAGACCGTGACGTACACGCTCGTCGTCTCGAACAACGGACCGTCGCGTGCGACGAACGTCGTCATGACGGACTCGTTGCCCGCGGGGCTCTCGTTCGTCAGCGTGACGCCGGGCGGACCGACGTGCACGTACTCCGCGCCGACCGTCACGTGCACGTACGCGACGATGAATCCGGGCGCGACGAACAACATCTCGATCAGCGCGACGATCACCGTCAACACGACGCAGATCATCAACACCGCGAACGTCACGCGCACCGAGACCGACACGAACGCAACGAACGACAGCGCCAGCGCGACGATCAGCGTGCTCGCGCCGACGGCCGTGCACATGCTCGACGTCAGCGCGACGCAGGACGATCGCGGCAAGGTCGTCCTCGACTGGACCACGACGTTCGAAGCGAACAACCTCGGCTTCAACATCTATCGCGTCACCGCCAACGGCGACCGCGAGAAGGTCAACCAGCACTTGATCGCGGGCTCCGCGCTCTTCACGCGCCGCGGCAATCTGCCGTCCGGCCGCACGTATCGCTGGAAGGATCGCGTCGAAGCGAATGCGTTCGCGCAGTACTACGTCGAAGACATCGATCTCGACGGCACGCGCACGATGCACGGCCCGGTCACGCCGGCGCTCATCGCGTCGACCGACTACGACGTCGCGCAGAACGCGCGCACGGTCGCGCAGTTCGGCGTCGCGACGGACGGCGTCGAGACCGAAGAGTTCATCGCACCGAACAACGGCATCTTCACCTCCGCCGGCGGATTCGGCGCGCCCGGCACGCCGAAAGCGCGCGCGAATCAGAACGCCCAGTGGTCGGTCGCGGCGCAGAAAACGCTGAAGCTGATGATCACGAGCGAAGGGTGGTATCGCGTCACGAAGAGCGAGATCACCGCGGCCGGCTACGAGGCCGGCACCGACTCCGGCAATCTGTCGCTCTACGCGAGCGGCATCGAGCAGCCGCTGTTCGTCGATGACGGCGGCGACGGCCGCTTCGACGCGACCGACGCGATCGAGTTCTACGCGATCGGCAACGACACGCCGTCGAGCGGCGCGCGCGCCTACTGGCTCGTGCGCAACAAACCGCAGCCGACGCTGACGAAACCGTCGAATCCCAAGGGCGGCACGCCGGTGAAGAACACGCCGTACACGTTCCGCCGCGTCGAGCGCACGGTGTTCTTCACCGCGCTGACGACGAACGGCGACGGCGAGAACTTCTTCGGCGCGCTGGTCTCGAACTACGGTGCGACGCAGGAGCTGACGGTCGAGAATCTCGATCGCCTCGGCAACGCGGCGACGCTCACCGTCGTGCTGCAGGGCGGCACCGCGGGCACGCATCGCGTGCGCCTCGCGCTCAACGGCAACGACGCCGGCCTGATCACGGTCAAGGACATGAAGCGCGAGTCCGCGACCCTCACCATTCCGCTCGCACGCCTGCAGGACGGCGCGAACACACTTACGCTGACCGCGCAGGGCGGCGACGACGACATCTCCGTCGTCGAATCGATCGACCTCACGTATCCGCGTCGTCTCGTTGCCACGAACGACGCATTGAAAGTCATCGCGAACGGTGGCTCCGCGATCACCGTCAGCGACTTCACCAGCCAGCAGATTCGCGCGTTCGACGTCACGGATCCGATGCAGCCCACGCCGCTCACCACGGCCATCACCGCAGCACGCTCGTCGTTCACCGCGACCGCGAACGCGCCGAGCGGCTCGGGCCGCGTGATCGTCTTCGTCGCCGCACCGCGCGCCGCGAAGCCGGCGTCGCTGGCACCGAGTCACGCGTCGAACTGGAACGATAAGAAGAACGGCGCCGATCTCGTGATCATCACGAACAGCACGCTCGCCCCCGCGGCGGACGCGCTGGTCGCGAAGCGCAAGGCCGAAGGTCTGAGCGCGCAGGTCATCGACGTGCAGGACGTGTACGACGAATTCAACTTCGGCGAGCACGGTCCGGATGCGGTCAAGGAATTGCTGAAGCGCACGCGCGAGTGGAAGACCGCTCCGCGCTACGCGATCCTCCTCGGCGACGCGAGCTTCGACCCGCGCAACTACCTCGGACTCGGCAACTACGACCTCGTCCCGACGAAGCTCGTCGCGACGGATTACATGAAGACCGCGTCCGACGACTGGTTCGCCGACTTCAACAACACCGGACTCGCGAAGCTCGCCATCGGTCGCATCCCGGCACGCACGCTCGCCGAGGCGAACACGATGATCGGGAAGATCGTGGGACGTGACACGTCGGGTGCGTACGCGAATCGCGTGAGCGCAGTCGCCGACTCCGACACCGGCTTCGACTTCGCCGGTGCCGCGCAGTTCCTCAACTCACTCGCGCCGGCTTCGTACGAGAAGCAGGTCGTCGCGCCGAAGGATGCATTCGACTCGCTGCTCACCGCGTACGTCGGACACGGCTCGGTCGAACTGTGGGCGGCCGGCTTCGACGGCAACAGCGCAGCCGCGCTGCGCAACGGCAACAAACTGCCGGTCGTCGCGGCGATGACGTGCCTCAATGGCTACTTCCACGACCTCTACACGACCAGCCTCGCGGAGAGCCTGATGCTCAATCCGCACGGCGGCGCCGTCGCGGTCTGGGCCTCGTCGACGCTGACGGAGCCGCTCCCGCAGATGGCGATGGCGACCCGCATGTACAAGGGCTTGTTCGCAGGCCTGCGCCTCGGCGACGCGATGCTCGAGGCGCAGGGCGTGACGACGGATCAGGACGTGCGGAGATCGTGGATTCTGTTCGGCGATCCGTCGATGAAGCTGAAGTAAGTGGGGCGGGCTCTCAGCCCGCCGAATGCGGGCAAAAACGGGACGGCGGGCCAAGAGCCCGCCGCTCCACCTCGGGCTACCGCCGTGCCTCAGCCCGCTCAATGATTTACCTCACGGAATCGCCCTCCCCTCCTCCCCGTTATGAAAGCGCCGCCTCGACCGTAACGTTTGTGGAAAGCGCGCGTCCAAGTCGTGGCGAAGGAAAGCTTTCATGCCTGAATTCATTCTCAGAGTTGGAACGCCCGAGGGCGAGGTGGTGGAGCGGCAGGTAAGCGCGGCTTCGATGCGCGCTGCGCAGGAAGAGATGCGCCGTCAGGGACTGCACGTCTTCGAGGCGAAGCGCGGTGCGATCCAGGCGCGCGACTTCGTCCCGCGCCTCGGCAAGACCATCTCCACCGAACACTTCCTGCTCTTCAATCAGGAACTGCTCGCGCTCGTCCGCGCCGGACTGCCGATCGTGCAGTCCTTCGACATCATGCTCGAACGCCAGAAGAACGAGCGCTTCCGCGAAGTCCTCAGCGACATCCGCGAGAAGCTGATGTCGGGCGTCGCGCTCTCCGATGCCTTCGCCACGTACGGCGACATGTTCCCTCCGATTTACTCCACGTCGCTGCGCGCGGGAGAACGCTCCGGCGATCTCGAAGGCGTGCTGCGACGCTTCCTCAAGTACCAGAAGATGATCGTGCAGTTGCGCAAGAAGGTCGTCGGCGCGCTGGTCTATCCGGCCGTGCTCGTGACCATGTCGGGCGTGATGATCTTCGTGATGCTCACCTTCGTCATCCCGAAGTTCGCGGAGTTCTTCTCCGGCTTCGGAGCGCAGCTCCCGTGGTTCACCGCGCTGATGATCAACGTCGCGACGGGACTCCGAAAGAACTTCGTCGTCGCGTTCCTCATCCTCGGCGTGGCGATCTTCGCGCTCAATCGCTGGATCAAGACCTCCGGCCGATTGGTGTGGGATCGATTCAAGCTGCACATCCCGCTGGTGGGCGGCGTTCTGCATCGCTTTGCGATCATGCAGTTCACCCAGTCGCTGGGCACGCTGTTGTCGGGCGGCACCCCGATGGTTCCGGCCATCGAGATCGCCTCTCAGTCCGTCACCAACCAGCTCGTGTCGACGAAGATCAGCGGGATCGTTCAGAATGTGCGCGAAGGCGAGCCGCTGTGGCGCTCGCTGGACAACACCGGTGTCATCAGCGATCTCGCGGTCGAGATGATCAAAGTCGGCGAATCGACCGGTGCACTCACGGAAATGCTCGCTAATGTGAGCGAGTTCTACGACGAGGAAATCGAGGCAAGACTCTCCCGGCTGGTCGCCGCGATCGAGCCCATCATTCTCGTCTTCATGGGCGTCGTCATCGCAGTGCTTCTCTACGCGTTTTACCTGCCGCTGTTCCGGCTCTCCCAGGTGGGAGCGGGGCAGTAGCCTTTTTTCATTCAAACCATGGTCGCTGATCCGAACCGCACGCTCTACAAGAACGCCGATCCGACGGGAGAGGCCGCACGCGCTCGCCGTCTGGCGGACCAGTACGGATTTCCGTTCGTCGATCTGGAGCATTTCCAGCTCGATCACGGACTCTTCCGCGACATCCCGCTGGACCTGATGATTCGCTATCAGTTCCTGCCGGAGCATCGCGAGAACGGCCGCATCGCGATCGTCGTCGGCGATCCGACGGACGTGCTCAAGCTCGACGAGCTGGAGCTCCTCCTCGGCGCGCCGCTCGTCATCAAGGTCGCCTCGCCGGCCACGATCCGCGAGAAGCTGCAGAAGTCCGAGTCCACGCAGCGCGTGCTCGACGAAGCCACGGAAGGCTTCCGCATGCAGCTCGTCGCCGAGAACGAAGACGGCGAAGAGACGCTGACGATCGACTCGATCACGCAGCAGGACTCGTCGCCGATCATCAAGCTCGTCGACTCCATCGTCTTCAACGCCATTCAGCGCCGCGCCTCCGACATTCACATCGAGACGCGCGACAACGAAGTGGTCGTGAAGTACCGCATCGACGGCGTGCTCTACGAAGCACTCGAGCCGATCGACAAGCGCCATCACTCCACGATCATCAGCCGTATCAAGATCATGTCGGAGCTGGACATCGCCGAGAAGCGCGTGCCGCAGGACGGCCGCTTCAAGCTGCGCATCACCGGCCGCACGATCGACTTCCGCGTCTCGATCGTCCCGACCGCGCACGGCGAAGACTCGGTCATCCGTATTCTCGACAAGGAGTCGATGTCGAAGGAGTTCAAGAACCTTCGCCTCGACATCCTCGGCTTCGACCAGGGGATGCTCGCGCGGTTCCGCAAGTTCATCAAAGAGCCGTACGGCATGGTGCTCGTCACCGGTCCGACCGGTTCTGGTAAGACGACGACGCTGTACGCGGCTCTCTCCGAGATCCAGTCGCCGGAAGACAAGATCATCACCATCGAAGATCCGGTCGAGTATCAGCTCCGCGGCATCACGCAGATCCCGGTCAACGAGAAGAAAGGCCTCACGTTCGCGCGCGGACTGCGCTCGATCCTCCGCCACGATCCCGACAAGATCATGGTCGGTGAGATCCGCGACGAAGAGACCGCGCAGATCGCCGTGCAGTCGGCGCTCACGGGCCACCTCGTCTTCACCACCGTCCACGCGAACAACGTCGTCGACGTTCTGGGCCGCTTCCTGAACATGAAGGTCGACCTCTACAACTTCGTCTCCGCGCTGAACTGCGTGCTGGCGCAGCGCCTCGTGCGCAAGATCTGCCAGTACTGCAAGCGCGAAGTGAAGTACGAAGACAACTATCTGCGCGACTCCGGACTGGATCCGCGCGACTACCGCGGCGTCACGTTTTTCGAGGGCGCGGGCTGTCTCGAATGCAACGGCACGGGCTTCCACGGCCGCGCTGCAATCTCGGAACTTCTCGATCTCTCCGATCGTATTCGAACCATGATTCTCGACCGTCGTCCCGCTTCCGAAATCAAGAAAGCCGCGCACGAAGAAGGCATGACCTTCCTTCGCGAATCCGCGCTGCTCAAGGTGTCGGAAGGACAGACGACCCTGCGCGAGATCAACAAGGTGACGTTCGTCGACTAATGATGGCGAGGCACGACTGAATGGCCAGATCTTTCCCACCGGACGTCGTCGTCCTCGATCATGACTCGCTCACGCACGCGCGCCTCGGCCGCGGCAAAGCGAATCCGAAGATCGTGCAGGCGAAGTCGTTCCGTCTCGCCGCCGACACCTTCGTGTCCGGCGCCGTGACTCCGCAGCTCGCGAACGAAGCCGCACTCGCGGAGACGCTTCGCCGTCTGCGCAACGAAACCGGCAAGTGGGACAAGGTCTCGGTGCTTCTGCCCGACGCCTGGTTCCGCATGAACATCGTCGATCTGCCGTCGCTCCCCGACAAGGAAGCGGAGGCGCTCGACGTCGTGCGCTGGAGTCTCAAGCGCACCCTCCCGATTCCTCCGGAGCAGATGCGCGTCAGCTACGCCGTGCTCTCGCGCGGATCGGGCGGCGCGCGCGTGCTCGTGCTCAGCGCGCTCGATGCGACGCTCACCGCCGTCGAGAAAGTCTTCTCCGCGAACGGATTCGACGTCGTGCTCATCGAGCCCGTCGGTCTCAACATCTGGAACGCCATCGCCGTGCGCGAAGGCGAGACCACCGCGGACCGTCTCTTCATCTATCTTCGCGACACCGATTTCACGACCGCGGTCTTCCGCGGCGCGCAGCCGCTCTTCATCCGCTCGCGCAATCTGAGCGGCGACCGGACCATCGATCAGGAGATCCGCCTCTCGGCGAATTACCTGCGCGACGCGCTGAACGTCGAGACGTTCGCGAGCTGCTACGTGGCGGGCGACGGCGCGCCGGCGATTCAGGCCACGCTCGCCGAAGAGTTCCAGTCGCAGGTGCGGCCGGTTTCGCTTCGTGATTACGCGGAAGACATCCCGGCCGGCCTCACCGGCATGGACGCGGAGCTCACCGCCTGCACAGGAGTATTCACCGGGTGAAGCCGATTCATCTCAATCTCGCATCCCGTCCCTATCGGGACTACCGCCCGGTCTACGCCGTGGTCGTGGCCATGTCGCTGCTCGCGGCATTCCTGATGCTCAACAACGTCGACACGTACTTTCGCTACATCCGCGAAACGCAGGCGACGCGCGCGAAGACGACGCAGGTCGAAGCCGAAGCGCTTCGTGAGCGTGAGCGCGCGGACGCAGCACAGCATCGCATCCGCAATCTCGACCTCGCGCGACTCGATCGTCAGACGCGATTCATCAACGCGAAGCTCGCCGAGCGCGCGTTCTCGTGGAGCATCCTGCTCGACGAGCTCGAATCGGTCGTCGCCGATGACGTGCGCCTCGTGACCGTCGCGCCGCGTTTCGTCGAGGACGGCACGATCTATCTGAGCATGTCCTTCCAGGCCAAGACCGGCGACGGCATGCTGACCACGATCCGCCGCATGCAGAACGATCCGCAGTTCCGCAATCCGTTCCCGAGCGTCGAGTCGCAGGTCGAAGGCGGCTACGAGTTCCAGCTCAACGCGACCTACCTTCCGCCCGCGGTCAAGTCGAACGATGAAGTCGTGCGGACGTCGACGTCGGGGGTGAAGCCGTGATCTGGCGCGAGAAACGAATTCTCCTCATCGTGCTCGCGGCGCTTTTGCTCGCGAACCTGGTCTTCTTCTTCACCTATCGCGTGCAGTATCAGAGCCGTCTCGACGCGCTCGACGACAAGCTTGCGCAGGCGCAGGGTCAGCTCGACGAAGCGAAGAAAGCACGCGCCACCGCCGAGCAGACGCTCAAGGGATTCCGCGCCGTCGAGAAAGACGTCGCGGTTGTGTACGACCAGTACTGGTCGACGGAAGGCGCACGACTCACCGAGATGATCGGCGAAGTGAAGCGCCTGGCCGTGGCCAGCAATCTCATTCCGCAGTCGTACTCGTTCGATCGCCGCGAAGCGGTCGGCGCGAATGAAGCGCAGCGCAGCAAGGGCGAAGTCGGCGCCGTGGAAGTCGGCGTGAGTTTCGGCGTGCAGGGCACGTACGAACAGGCCCGGCGTCTCATCAATCTGCTCGAGCTGTCCGATCAGTTCGTGATCATCGATCAGATCGCGCTCGGCACCGCCGAGGGCGATCGACTGGGACTCAATCTGCACCTCAAGACGATTTTCCGCGACGGCGGCACGCAGGAGCCGCCGAAGAACCGGCTGTGATGAACTCGACGAACTGGAAAACCTGGACCCTCGTGGCGCTGCTGGTCGGACTGGCCGCGTACGCGATCTACACCTTCGCGGCGCCGGAGCCCGCCCCGCAGGAAGTGCTGGCCACTCCCGCAGCGCCGGTGCGCACGGCGCGTGGCCGCGTCGCGCCCGCGGGCGTCGAGCCGGTGCATCTCGAACTGCTCGAAGCCGAGAGCGGCAGCTATCGCAGCGAACGCAATCTGTTCGCGTATCGCGAACCGCCGCCGCCTCCCCCGCCGCCACCACCACCGCCTCCCGCTCCGCCGCCAGACCAGGACAAGGACGGCGTGCCGGACTTCCGCGACAACTGCGTCGCGGTGGCGAATCCCGATCAGCGCGACATCGATCAGGACGGCGTAGGCACGCAGTGCGAAACGGATTCGGAAGTTCCGCCTCCGCCGCCGCCTCCGCGTCCGCCGCAGTTCACGTACAAATTCATCGGGACGTTCGGCAAAGCACAAAGCCCGATCGCCACGTTTGCTCGCGAAGGCGAGATCGTCAACGCCAAAGTCGGCGATGTGATCGAAGGAAAGTTCATCCTTCGCCGCATCGGCATTGAATCCGCGGAGATCGGCTTCGTCGGCTTCCCCAACGACGTCACGCAACGCGTGCCGCTCGGTCAGTGACGTTTCGTCACGCCGAGCGTCACAACGTCAGGATCTCAGGACAGAACGAAATGAATCGATTGAAGACAATCACTGCAACGGCGCTGACCGCCCTCCTCCTCGCCTCGTGCGCGAGCTACAGCGCGTACCAGAAGGCCAAGACGGCCGAGAAAACCAAAGACTGGGACGTTGCGGTCGTGCAGTACGAAAAGGCTGTCGAGATCGATCCTGACAACCGCGAGTACAAGCTCGGTCTCGATCGCGCCCGCCGCGAGGCATCGCGCGCTCACTTCGAGAAAGCGAAGTCGATGATCGCCGCGTCGAAGGATGCGACCGGCACCGACCAGTACCGTCTCGCGCAGCTTGCAGCGACCGAGCTGCAGCTCACCGTCAAGCTCGATCCGACGAATCAGTTCGCCGCCGTCGAGCTGGCGAAGATCGTTCAGGTGCTCACCGACTTCCAGCGCGCCGCGGCCGAGAAGGTCTCGGTCGACGAAGTGAAAGCGCGCGCCCAGTCCGCGATCACGAAGGCGCAGCCGCCGCAGCTCAATCCCGCATCGAACGAGCCGATCTCCCTCACGTTCTCGCGCGACACGCCGGTCAAGGACATCTACAAAGCCCTCGGCAATGCGTTCGGCATCAACGTCGTCTTCGATCAGGCCGTGAAGGATGACCGCATCACCATCGAGTTGCGCGACGTCACCGCGCAGGCCGCACTCGAGCGCGTCATGCAGGCCGCGAATCACTTCTACAAAGTTCTCGACGAGAAGACGATCATCGTCATCCCCGACAACCCGCAGGCCCGCCGCGACTACGAAGATCTCGTCATCCGCACGTTCTATCTTTCGAACGGCGACGCCGAGCAGGTCACGAACGTCGTCCGTACGATGATCGAGGCGCGCAACGTCTTCCCGCTCAAAGCGCTCAACGCGATCACGATCCGCGACACGGCCGACAAGGTCCGCATCGCCGAGAAGATCATCGAAGCGAACGACAAGGCGAAAGCCGAAGTGGTCGTGCAGGTGGAGCTCGTGCAGCTCGACCTCAACCGCATCCGCGACATCGGTCTGGCCATCTCCGGCTTCCCCAGCGGCGACTCGGTCAGCAGCTCCGCCACCGCCGTTCCGAACATCGTCGGCGCGGACGGCAAGCTCGTTCCGTTCACCGGCGGCACGCTGAACGACATCGCCAACGCGGTCGGCAGCTTCAACGCCCTGCGCGCGAACACGACGTTCACGATCCCGACCGCGACGTACTCGCTGGTCAAGTCGCTCGGCAACAGCGAGCTGCTCGCGAATCCCGAGCTGCGCATCTCCGAAGGTGAGAAGGCCACGCTGCACATCGGCCAGCGCATCCCGGTTCCCGTCACCACGATCTCGGGCTACAACCCCGGCACCACGACCGGCAACAACGGTCAGAACCTCACGGTCCCGTACACGTCGTTCCAGTACCAGGACGTCGGCATCAAGGTCGGCATGGAGCCGCGCGTGCACCACAACCGCGAGGTCACGCTGAAGCTGACGGTCGAAGTGTCGAACCAGGGCGCCGACGTCGAATTCGGCGGCCAGCGCCAGCCGACGTTCGCGACGCGCACGATCGAGTCGACGATCCGCCTCAAAGACGGCGAGACGAACTTCCTCGCCGGCCTCATTCAGACGAACAAAGTGCAGAGCGCGACGAAGACGCCGATCCTCGGCGACCTCCCCTTCATCGGCCGTCTCTTCACGAACGAGCACAAGCAGGAGAACCGTACGGATCTCGTGCTGACCATGACGCCGCACATCATCCGCATCCCGAACATCACCGAGGAAGACCTCGCGCCGATGTGGGTGGGCACGGGCAACAACCTCACGTTCCGCGGAGTCTCGCCGCGCATCGAGTCGCAGTCGGGCACCGATCCGTTCGTCGCGCCGCGCGGCAATCAGCAGTTCCAGCTTTCGACCGACGGCGAGCCGGGCAACTACATCCAGCCCGAGGGAACGGAACAGCAGACGCAGCCGCAGCCGGTGAATCCGGGTCAGGGCACTGCGCCGAACGATCCGTTCCGCCGCCAGCCTTCAACGCCGCAGCAGAATCCGCCCCCGTCGAACAACCCGCCGATCGATCAGAGCTCCTCGCTGACGCCGAGCTCCGAATCGACGATGGCTTCCGCGACGACCACGTCGTCCTCGTCGACATCGAAACTCAAAGCCGCATCCGCCGCAGCGATGCAGCCGGACACGGCTGCGCTGCGACTCGCACCGCGTATCTCGCCGCAGCCGAACAACATTCAGCTCGGCCCCGGTGAAACCAAGCTCTGGAGCATCGTAGGCATGGATCTCGATGGTCTTTCGACCTCGGAGCTGCAGTTCACGTATGACCCGCGCGCGATGGACATCACCGAGACCGTGCTCGGACCGGCATTCGCGATCGACGCGACGAAGCCGCCGGTCGTCACCGTCGACCGCAACAACGGGACCGTCACCGTGAAGAACACCGACGGCTCGCCGCTGCAGTTCGTGAGCGGTGGCACCGTGCTCACGCTGCGCGTGCACGGCGGCCTCTCCGGCGAGACGTTCCTCGTCATGCAGAGCCCCGACCTTCGCAGCCGTGGTGGATTGCCGATCGTCGCCGCAGTCGGCGGTGGCCGCGCGACAGTGAACTAACAACGACCTAGGCCGAACATCATGAAACGCTTCCAGAAGGGCTTCACGATTGCCGAATTGATCACCGTCGTGGCGATCATCGGAATCCTTGCGGCGGTGGCAATGCCGGTGGCGCGCTTCAGCTTTCGCCGGCAGAAGGAGATCGAGCTGCGCGACCGTTTGCGCAAGATCACCGACGCCATCGATCGCTATCACGACCTCATGACCATGGGCCAGCAGGGCCAGGGCAACGTCCCGCCGCAGAACGGCCAGTTGCCGACGCTCCGTCCCGCGCAGATGCAGGCCCTCGGCTCCGACGGCTATCCGAAGGATCTCGAGGAACTGCTCAAAGGCGTGAAGATCTCGGACGGCCGCACGGTCAAGCTCATTCGCGAGCGCGACCTCATCGATCCGATGACCGGCCGCAAAGAGTGGATCGTGCTTTCGACGAAAGATGATCCCGAGTCGTCGTTCTCGAACACGTGCGAGCTCGGTGGAAGCTGCACCGCCGACCACGTCTTCGAAGTGCACTCGACCTCGACCGCGCTGTCGCTCGACGGCAAGACCCGATACAACGAATGGTAGGCGCAGCGATGAACAGCAATCCCAGGAACAAAAAAGGCTTCACGCTCGTCGAGCTGCTGGTCGTCGTCACGATCATCGGCATCCTCGCCGGCGTCGCGATGGTCAACGTCAAGTACGCGCAGCGCAAAGCGCGTGAAGCCGTGCTGAAAGACAACCTCTTTCAGATGCGCAAAGCCATCGACAACTTCTACGCCGACAAGCAGCGTTATCCCGCCGATCTCAACGAGCTCGTGCCGGGCTACGTTCGCAGGATCCCGGCTGATCCGATCACGATGCAGGTGGACTGGGTGCCGGTCATGGACGATCCGATGAGTCTCGACGGCGAGATGTCCGCGAGCACCGATCCGGAAGACGTGTCGCAGCCGGGTGTGATCGACGTGAAGAGCAACGCGCCGGGGACGACGCTGGACAACGTGCCCTATGCGGATCTCTGACGAGCGTTCGAATCAGGAGGGCTTCACCCTCGCCGCCTTGCTCGTGATTCTCACGATCATCGCGCTGGTCGTCGCGTACACCGTGCCCGAGCAGTGGTCGCTGATCATGAAGCGCGAGCGCGACCGGCAGACCGTCTATCTGATGAAACAGTACGCGCGGGGCATCCTCGCGTGGGAAACGAAGAATCGCGGCTTGCCCGTGAGTCTCGAGCAGATCCAGGAAGCGCGCGATCCGCGACTCATTCGCGGCACCGGCAAGTGGGCTTGCCCGATCACCGGCGGCGAAGATGACTGGATCCTCGTACCGCCCGGCGCAATCACGCCCGACGGCCAGGTCGTTCCGACGAACACCACCGGCCTCAACTCCGGCTTCGGCAACAACAACACGAGCACGGCCGGCAAGAAGGACGCATCGAACAAGGTCGGCATCGGCATGCCCGACGGCGGCAATCAGAACTCGCCGCAGAACACGACCGGGCAGACCGGCAAGCTGAATCCCGAGGCGTCGCCGGCGGACTACGTCGGCCCGTTCGTCGCGGTGCGTCCGAACGTCACGGGGAAGAGCTTCATCACGCTCAACGGCGCCGAAGACTACGGCGAGTGGGTCTACTCGCTGCAGGATCTCAAGAACGAGATCGCGATGCAGCAGATGGCGCTGCAGGCGAAGTAGTGGAGCGGCGGGCTCTCAGCCCGCCGAACATCGCGGCTCCACTACAATGCAGCGGCCCATGAGCCGTTCCATCAACATCCAGAAGACCATCCTTCCCTCGGGACTGACCGTCCTCGTCGAAACCCTTCCGTACGTCCGCTCCGTCGCGCTCGGCTTCTATCTGCGCAGCGGCTCCGCGGTCGAGTCCGAGGAGCATGGAGGCGCGTCGCACTTCCTCGAACACCTCGTGTTCAAGGGAACGAAGAAGCGCAACACCGCCGAGATCGCGCAGGTCATCGACATCCTCGGCGGCGACGTCGACGCGTTCACGGGCAAGGAGTACACGTCGTTCTACGCACACGTACTCGACGAGCAACTCCCGACCGCGCTCGACCTCCTCACTGAGATCGTGACCTCGCCGCGCTTCTCCGACGACGACGTCGAGATGGAGCGCGGCGTAATCCTCGAAGAGATCAAGATGGTCGAGGACACGCCGGACGACCTCGTGCACGAGATCTTCGTCACCGCGTTCTGGCCCGATCATCCGCTCGGCCGCCCGATCCTCGGCACCGAGGAGACGATCACGCGATTGCAGCGCGCGAAGATCGTCGAGCACTACGACGAAACCTTCCAGCCGTCGAACGTCATCTTCGCCGCGTCGGGCAACCTTCAGCTCGACGACGTGCTGCCGTATCTCGAGAAGCACTTCCCACCCGTCGATCGCGAGCCGTTCCGCCGCGAGTGGACCATCCCGACGCCGCAACAGCACGTGATCGTGCGTCGCAAGAAAGAGCTCGAGCAGGTTCATCTCTGCCTCGGCTCGCGCGGATATCCGCAGCAGCGCGACGAGCGTTTCGCCGCCGCCCTCTTCAACGCCGTCCTCGGCGGCGGCATGTCGTCGCGGCTCTTCCAGCGCATTCGCGAAAAGGAAGGCCTCGTCTACAGCATCGCCTCGTACCACAACGGATACTTCAACGGCGGCTATCAGGCCGTCTACGCCGCGTGCATGCCGAAGAACCTGCTCCGCGTGCTCGACTCGACGCTCGAAGAGATGCGCAAGATCAAGAAGGATGGCGCGACGGCGGACGAGCTCGCGTCGGCGAAGCTGCACCTCAAAGGATCCATTCTTCTCTCGCTCGAATCGACGACGAGCCGCATGTCAGGCATCGCGCGGCAGGAGTATTACTTCGGACGTCAGTACTCGCCGGACGACATCATCGAGCACATCGATGCGGTGACGCTCGAGGACATCCACCACATCGCGCAGACCGTCGTCGACGGCGACTCGCTCTCGATGACCTTGCTCGGCAACATGAAAGATCCCGGGATCACGACCGAGTACCTGCGCCAGGCAGTCTGAAGCACGCACGCCCCGGCCCGAAACATGCGGGCGATTTCCTTGCGTCCTACCGATGAGTTTTGCGGTCGGACGGCGTCTATCCATTGACGAAAGGAGATCTCAATGGCAATCACCCCTTACCTCTTCTTCAAAGGCACGTGCGCGGAAGCGTTGAAGTACTACGCGAAAACGCTCGGCGGTGAGATCGAAATGATGATGACGTACGGCGAAATGCCGCCCGGCGAAGACGCGCCGCCGTCGAACGTCCCGCCCGACGCGATCATGCACGCAAGCCTCAAACTCCCGCAGGGCACCATCCTCGCCTCGGACGACATGGGTCCGACGACGTCTCACGGCATGAGCGGCTTCATGCTCACGCTGACATATCCGACGGTCGAAGAAGCGACGCGCATCTACGGCGAGCTCGCGCAAGGCGCGCAGCAGATCATCCTGCCGATCGAGAAGACCTTCTGGTCCGAGGCGTTCGGAATGCTCAATGATCGCTACGGCACGCCGTGGATGGTCTACGCGGAATCGCCCGATCAGAAGTCGTAGGACACAAACGGCTCCGGTCGGTGTCTAAGAAGGAGCCCCTCGCCGTCGCGCGTCGCTTGTCAGGCAAACACTCCCCGACTCACTCAAGGCGATGCGCGCGGCGCGGGGCGACTCACGCCGTCAACTGCTGGCGAATGCCGAGTTGATCGAAGATCACGCGATGCTCGGAAATCCGGCCGCGGCAGAACGTGAGGATGTCGATCACCTCGAACGACACCGGACGTCCCGTCGACGGCACGCCCATGAACTCCGCGCGATGCGTTCCTTCGAATACCTTGCGCGTCACGACCTTCTCGTCCTCCGCGACCTGCTCGTGAATGCGCACGCGCAAGTCGGGAAAGACGGTGCGCAGATATCCGAACAGCATCTTCACGCCGTCGCGCGTCGGCGGCACGCCGGGGAACGGCGTGTGATCGATGAAATCATCCGCGAGCAACTCGTCGACGACGGCTAGGTTTCCGTTCGTTTGCGCCTCTTCGACCAGCCTGCGCACCGCCGCTTTCTTCGCATCCAGTGACATCGCTGCCTCGCTTTCGATGACAACTACGAGGCAGGATGTCGAATGGATTGCGATTGATTTAACGCGATGCCGTTTGTGATCCGGTGCGCGTGTCGAGGAACTCGACCTGCACGCCCTTCGAGATGCGCTGCGCGACTTCGCGCGCGTCCCAGTTCGCGAGTCGCACGCAGCCGTGCGACGACGCATATCCGATCGACTCCGGATCCGACGTACCGTGGATGCCGAAGTGCGGCTTGCTCAGCGCAATCCACACCACGCCCACAGGCGAGTTCGGCCCCGGATTCAGATTCGCTTCCGGATCGCTGTCCGGCACTTCGTGGAACAGCGTCGGCTGGTAGTGAAAGTGCGGATCGAGCGTCACGCTCTTCACTTCCGTCGTTTCGTTCGGCGACGGGTCGTACTTCGAGCCGAGCGTCGTCGGCGCGTGGAAAATCAGATTGCCTGCCGCGTCGAACGCGTTGAACGTGTTGCCGCGAATCGACACGACGACGCGCGCGATGTCGGTCGTTCCCGCCGCGCGCACTGCGCGCACGTTCGGCGCCCACAACTTCGCGCCCGCGTCGATCGAATCAAAGTTCACGTCGGGATTGAGCTGTTCGAGGAACTCCTGCGACGTGTGGAAACGCTCCGCGAGCTTCTCGAGCTTCGACTCGTAGCAGAGACAGTCGAGCTTCTCCTTGTCGTACACATCCTCGGGGATCGTCACGAACGGACCTTTGACGTCGTCCGCCGTGAGCGTCTGCTCGACGAGCGCCGGCGCACTTGAGGTCTCTGACGCGAGCGAGCGAAACGTTGCTTCATCCATCGCGCCCGGCTCGGCGGCGTTGATGCCGCGCGAACGCTGATACCACCACAACGCGATTGCCGTGTTGCGTCCCCATCTACCATCGAGCGCGCCGACGGAGAAGTTGAGGCGATCGAGATAGACCTGCGTCTTCAGCACGGACGGGCCGGAGACGTCGCCCTTCAGCGGGATCGACACCGGCGCGTCGTTGATCGCCGCGGGCGTCATGCCCTTGAACGACTCTTTCGCGTTCGCCACGAACTTCACATTGGCCGCGGCGGCCGCAGCTTGCTGCGCGCGGATCGCCTGAGCGTTGCGCACACTCTCGAGCGTGCGCCAGTCTTCGTTGAACCGTTCTTTCTCACGCTGCGCGGGATCGTCTTTTCCGCTCAGCGGCACCGCGATGTCGATCGCGTCCTGGACCTTGTCTTTCGCATTGGCAGCGGCGGTCTCCGCCCTCTCCTGCGTTTGCTTCGCTTCCTGCTTCGAACAGGAAACGGTGGCGAGGAGCGAGGCCGCGAGCAGCGCCGCGAGCACCGGGCTTTTCGTCTTCATGAGGCTGATAAAAGCAAAGGCGCTGCCGAGGTACACTCGGCGGGCGTGATCACGTACCTCAAAGTGCGCAATCTTGCGATCGTCGAAGAGCTCGCCATCGAGCCCGGAGCCGGACTCAACGTGCTCACCGGCGAGACCGGCGCAGGCAAATCGCTGCTCATCGACTCGCTCGAGTTTCTGCGCGGGGCGCGCGGCTCGACGGAGATGATTCGCGCGGGCAGCGACAAGATGACCGCCGAGGCGGTGTTCCAGTTGCCGAAGAGCCTGCGACGCCAGCTCGATGAGCTCGGCATCGACGTCGAGCTACAGGACGGCTCGTTCGAGCTCATCGTGCGACGCGAGATCGCCGCGGGCGGTCGCGCACGCGTGCTCATCAACGGGTCGCCGTTCGCCGTGCGCGAGCTCGGTACCGCGATGGACGCGGTGCTCGAGATTCACGGCCAGCACGAGTCGCATCAGCGCGTCGCCGGACAGAGTTACCGCGAGCTCGTCGATGAGTACGGCGATCACGAGTTGCTCACCGACGCGACACGCGACGCGTATCGCGAGTGGCGCGTCGCCGCGGATCAACTCCGCGAGATGACGGACGCACAACGCGATCGCACGCTGCGCCTCGATCTCCTCAAATATCAGGTCGACGAGATCTCCGCCGCGAAGCTCGATCCTTCCGAAGAAGACGCGCTGCGCGGCGAACGCGCGATTCTCAGTCACGCGCGCGAGATGATCGAGGCGACGTCGGGCGCGTTTCAGCTCATCGACGAAGACGAGAGCTCCGCGATCGCGCAGCTCGGCCGCGCGCTGCATCTCTTGCAACCGCTTGCGAAGCAGATCGACGACGTGCGTCAGATCGCCGACGACCTGCAGGACGTTCTCTACCGCGCCCAGGAGCTCGGCCGCACCCTCGGCAATCTCAGCGAGACCGTGCGACTCGACCCCGCGCGCCTCGACGAAGTCGAAGACCGCCTCGTGACGATCGAGCGTCTGAACAAAAAGTACGGCGGCTCGATCGCGGCCGTGCTCGAACATCTCAGCCGCATTCAGGACGAGTTCGATCAACTCGCCGACTACGAGTCGAGCGTCGACAAATTGCAGAAGGCCGAGGCGTCGCGGCAGGCGGCGTATCGCAAGGCGGCGGAGAAACTCACCGCCGCGCGACGCAAAGCCGCGCGCGGATTCGAGCAAGCCATCCAGAAAGAGCTCAACGACCTCGCGATGGAGCGCACGACGGTGCGTGTCGACGTGACGGAGAAAGAGCCCGGCCCCGACGGCGTCGATCGCGTCGAGATCCTGATCGCGCCGAATCGTGGCGAAGAGCCGAAGCCGATGCAGCGCATCGCGTCCGGCGGCGAACTGTCGCGCATCCAGCTCGCGATCGCCGCGGCGCTCTTCAAGTCATCGAATCGCGCGGCCGCGGCGACGCTCGTGTTCGACGAGATCGACGCGGGCATCGGCGGTCGCGTCGCGGAAGTCGTCGGCCGGAAGCTGCAGGAGCT
>DASVNL010000444.1:0-2494 GCA_036383875.1 Thermoanaerobaculia bacterium | reverse complement strand
GGCGCCAGTGAAGAGCGTGCTGTACATCGAAGGCGATCCGCGCAAGGCCGACTTCGCGCTGCTGAAGATCGGACGCCGCACCGACGGCTCGTTCCCGAAACGCATCGAGCTCGCGAGCACCGACGCCGCCGCGGACGCGGATATCGTCGTCATCGGCTATCCGGCGCGCGCGCCGTCGCACATCATCCCGGATCAGGCGTGGATGGATCGCCTGTACGGCAGCACGTACGACATCAAACGCATCGCGCCGGGCAAGATGGGCAAGCCGAGTCGCGGGTGGTCGACGCACGACGCCACGACCCTCGGCGGCAACTCCGGCTCCGTCGTTCTCGATCTCAAATCCGGCAAGGCCGTCGGCCTGCACTTCGCCGGCCTGTACATGATCGAGAACTACTGCGTGCCGTCGTCGACGCTCAACGCGTACATCAAAGACGCGCCGTGGAGCGGAAGCGGACGGCGGACGAATGAGAGCAGCGACGCGACCGCAGCGACGACCGCCGTCGATCAATCGCCTGTGCCGACTGCGGTCGTCGCACCGTTCAGCAACGGCGAGGTGACGCTCACGATCCCGCTGACCATCCGCGTTTCCCTCGGCCAGCCCGGCTCCGTCACCACCGCGACCGTCGATCCGGTCGTCCAAACGCCGCCCGCGAAACCGACGACGCCCGCGGACACGAAGACCGTCGAGGCCGCGCAGGAACTGCAGCGCGAGATTCGCGGCAACGGCGTGCTTGCGGTGCGACACGGATACCTCATCGACCGCAATGGTCTCAGCGACACGCCATGCATCGTCGTCGCGGCCGATCCGTCGCGACTCGAAGACGTGCGCGCGCGCGCGCCGAAAACGTACAAAGGCTTCCCCGTCGACGTTCGCGAGGCGTCGCTGCGCGATCAGGCCGAGGCGGTGTCGACGGAGTTCGAACAGGAAGCGGCGGCGAAGATTCAGTACGACGACGACAATCGCACCGGCGAGGCCTTCAGCTTCGACTTCGTCGACGAAGAGATGGACGCGATCATCCACGTCGGACCGGAGCGCAGCTGGACGGTTCTCTCCGAATTTCTGCGCGGCACGAAGAAGAAACTCGTCTCGTCGATCTACGAGTTTCACGCGACGCACATCGCGGACGCGCTCGAGCAGGAGATGAGCGAAGGCGCGGATTTCAAACTCGTCGCGGCGCCGCAGACGCGCGATCCGAAGAGCGGCAATCTCGCGGACGGCGACTTCAAACGCGGTCCGCGCTTCGAGCAGTGGGGCAACGACTTCCCCGATCAGTTCGAGCGCGTGTTCGTCCCGGTCGGCAGCCAGGGACTCGTCTCGAAGGCGTACCACATCAAAGTCACGGTGCGCGACGGCAAGACGTTCTGGCTGTCGAGCGGCAACTGGAAGCGCGCGAGCCAGCCGAACATCGCCGAGGAAGATCTCAACAATCCGCGCGAGACCGGCAAGGCCGGCAATCGCGAGTGGCACGTCGTGATCGAGAACAAAACGCTCGCGAGCCGCTACGAGAATCACATCCTCGCAGACTATGAACGCTGCCTCGAGCTCGGCGGCACGCTCGAGTCAGTCGAAGAGCAGGTGATGGTCGACGTGCCGATCGGATCGCTCGAAGCGATCGAGCTCGAAGCCGCGCCGAAGAAAGTCTTCGAGCCGCTCGTGCTGAAGAACCGTCGCATCAAAGTGAAGCCGCTGCTCACGCCCGACCAGCAGGGCAACGTCTACTGTCAGGCCGTGCTCGAGCTGATTCGCTCCGCGAAAAAGCAGCTCCTCTTTCAGAATCAGTACATCACCGTCGGCCCGCATTCGACGGGCTTGTTCGGTGAGCTCGTCGACGCGCTCGTCGAGCGTTCGCAGAGCATCCCCGACGTGCGCGTGATTCTGCGCAGCGGCGGCTCGGACTTCTGGGACGACATGGCCGAGCTGAAACGTCGCGGCATGGACGTGAACAAGTGCGTGCGCCGCATCAGCGCGACGCACACGAAAGGCATCGTCGTCGACGGCAAGCGCGTTCTGATCGGCAGTCACAACTGGAGCTCCCTCGGCGTCACGCTCAACCGCGACGCGAGCCTCATCTTTCATGATCCGGAGATCGCGCAGTACTACGCGAGCGTGTTCGAGGAAGACTGGGCGCGTTCGTCGGAGATCGAGGCGGAGTCCGCGTTCGCGGGCGGCGCGCGATTGGCCGTCGGCGATGCACCGCCTCCCGGATTCGTGCGCATGCCGCTGTCGCAATACCTCGAGGGGTGAGCCATGCCTGAGACGAAGAAAGACGATCTGCGGCAGCTCGCGCAGCGCGCGCGTGCGCAGCTCTCGGGACTCGGCGAAAGTCCGCTGCAGTCGAACGTGCTGCTCGAATCGGTACGTTCCACGGCGAGCGCCGCGGCGTTCGAATCAGCGATTCAGATCGAAGGCGTCGATGCCGGCGGACTCGCGCCGCCGAGCGACGCCGCACCCGCGGTCGCAGCGCACGACGTCGTGCGCGCCGCGCAGGAAGCG
>DASVNL010000443.1:0-4287 GCA_036383875.1 Thermoanaerobaculia bacterium | reverse complement strand
TCGAGCGATGCGCGCGCGCCGTGTGCGACGTCGGACGTCTTCACGACCACGACCGGCGCGCGGCCTTCGCGATGCTCGATCCACAGCGTTCCGACTGCGCCCTGCACGCCGAACACGTTGCGTACGAGATCGGGCCAGCGCAGCGTCTGGCGCGGCGCGAGCGTGAACCGGCGGTCGATGCCCGTGTTCGCGCCGACGAAGCGCAGCGAGATGTGAATCGGCTCGCGAAACGGGTTGTGCATCGTGAGATCGGATTGCCAGTAGGAGCCGCCGACGCCGGTGAGACTGCCAACCGCGGGGAAGACCATCTGCGCGACGCCGCTCGACACGAGCTCCTTCGTCGTCGGCACGCGGATGACCTTCAGGTACTCCGCGACTGCGCGCGGCTTCGCGTCCGTGCGTCGCGTCCACAACTCGACGCCACGCACGTTGTGATCGAAGACATACATGTCGTTGATGTACGCGGCCAGCGCCTGCGCGCGCAAATCGTTCGTCACGCCGTCGAATTGATCGAAGAGCTCGGGCGATCTACGAATCACGACTTTCGGCTTCGCGCGCTCCAGTGCACGAATCACTTCGGCTTGAAACGGCGCGGGCGATGCGATCGGGATCTGGTAGAAGCGCGTCGGGTTGGGGCGATCGGTGAAGAAGTAGAACGCGGGCTGATTCGAGAAGTCGAACACCGGCTCGCCGCGCTTCGTCAGCTTGCGGACGTGTTGCGTGACGTCCGTGATTCGCCACTGCACTGCTTCCGCGTTCGCGTCGTGTTCGACGCGCTGAAGGCGCCCGGCGTAGCGGATGAATTCATGCAGTCGCGCGTTGACGAGATCGGGGATCCAGAACAGCACAGCGATCACCGGGATCGTCATCACGCCGAGCGACACGACGAACGCACGCGTGCCGTCGTTTCCCTCGTTCCACGTGCGACGCAGCGCGCGCACGAGCAGCACGGCGAGCAGCACCATCAGCGGTCCGATCAGAAACGCAGCGAAGTACTGATGGCGAAACGACGCGCGGCCGAATGCCGTGCGTTGCGCGATCGTCGCGAAGACGGTCATCACGAGCAGCGCGTAGTCGAGCATGTCCGTGCGGCGTCGCAGCCAGCGTGCGATCGAGTAGACCAGCGCGATGGCGATCGTCAGCGGGCTGACGATCAGATGGAACTTCTCCCACAACACAAAGTCCGCGAGCGTGTGGAGATTGAGGTCGTTGCGGAACGTCGAGACGATGTCGGGGAAGGGCAGCGACCAGACCGCGTCGATGATGTTCGGAATCGTCACGAAGGACGTGAGCGCGAACTCGCCGAGGGCGCCGTTGATGCCGAGGTAGATCGCGAAGGGCGCGGTGCCAATCGCGACGCCGATGGCGAAGAAGAGCGCAGCCTGCGCAGGCGCGAGTCCGGTCCACGGCACGCGCTTCGACGCGATCCACAACACGAGTGCGGCCGCGAATGCGCCGACGATCGAAAAGACGCCGATCTCGTACGAGAAGAAGATCGCGACGCCTGCGAAGATCCCGCTGAACACCGCCGATGTCCGGCTGCGACGTCGCAGCGCGTTCCAGAACAGCGCGGCCGCGGCGACCTGGAAGAATGTGCGGTTGTTTTCCGCGGTGGTCCACGAGCCCATCGCTACGCAAACCAGCGCGAGCGGAATCGATTCGAAGACCGCGATGCCGAGGTACCAGATCGCGACGCCGAGAAACGCGCCGATGACGACCGTGCGCGCGATGGCGACGTCGAGCGAGCGGCCGAAGAGCTCCATGAGCCACGCGTCGAGCAGTCCGTCTTCGAGCATGCCGTGCAATGCGAAGACGTCGCGGAACGGCACTTTGCCGCGCAGGTAATCGCTGGCCGGACCGAGCGACTCGCCGCGATGGAAGAGGTCGATCCACTGCGAAAGCTGCGCGGTCGAGACGTAGCTGAAGAGATAGATGAGCGCGGGGAAGACGGCGTACGCGGCGAGTTTCCACGCGGCGCGCGACGAAAGCGGCTCGCGAATGCGCATCGCCAGGAACGCAATGATCAGCAGCGTGATGATCGTCGCGGTGCGCGGATACGGGAACGGCACCCACGCCGCGGCGAGGAATGGCAACGCGAGAAGCGGAAGCGCGGCGAGGATGATGCGCTGGAACGCGCGCTCGAGGTCGTGGCCGAATCCGAGTTGCGCGATGCGCGCGATGAGCATCGCCGCGCTCCAGAAGATCGCCAGGAACATCGCGACGAACACGACTTCGAGAAAGAGCGTCGGGATGTGCGCGATGCGGCGTCCGGTGACGATGTAGCGGAAGAAGAGCCACGCCAACGCTTCAGTGAAGAGCAGCGCGTGATACGGACCGAGCTCCGCGCGAAACAGCGTGCGGATCCACGTGCGCTCGCGATAGACGCGCAGCAGTCGCGGTCCCGCGAACGCGAGCGCGACGGGGAGGAAGAGGATCCAGCCGACTTTGCCGGTCGTCAGGTAGAAGACGGGCGAGAGCAGAAGCGGGATCGTGAAGAGGAGTTTCTCGGCGAGGCCGCGCAGCTTCACGCGTTCGAAGACGCGATGCAGGTAGATGGTGAGCGTCGGGACGAGAAGGAAGAAGAGCGCGGCGCCGAGGTAGTCGCGGAGTTTGGAGTAGCGCTCGATGGTGACGAGGCCGATGGCGACGGGCTTCGTCGGCGGCAGATTTCCGAAGAGCAGCGTGAGGGAGAGGAAGACCCCGGTGGCGAGGGAAAAGGCTGCTGCCCAGAGGAAAGCCGCGGTGATTGATTTGCGCAAGCGCCGCGAGTTTATCTTGCGAGGCGAACGGCCGTCTCGATGAGGCAGCGGATCGCGGGGTCATCGGGAACGCTCTTGCGTCGCAGGCGCGCCGCGACCTCCGCGAGTTTCGATTCGTGAAAGAGGTTCGCGCGCCTGGGTTGCGTTGCGAGTCGCGCGAGTCGCGTCAGGCGAAGTGGGACGTAATCGATGATGCCGCTGCTCCACAAAGGATCACGCTCGATGTCGTTCGCACCTTCGGCGCGTGGCGGGAGCGGGCGATTCGCGCGCTCGACGTTCGAGCCGCGTTTGCGCGCGGCCATGAGCACGAAGTCGCAGGGGATGCGGCCGGAGTCGACGAGCATCGCCTCGATCGTGCAGAGGATGTCGAGCAGCGAGCGTTCGTAGGCGTTGTCGAATCGGAAGTTCTGCACGATGTCGTAGAGCAGGTGCTGCAGCAGCGTACCGCCGATGTTCTTCTGCTCGCGCACGTCGAACACGCGATTCGTGAACGCGATCAACTCCTCCGCGCGCACGGCCTCGGTCGGATCGTTCGCGATCATCTCGTCGATCGTCGGACGCGGGCGTGTTTCGTACGGCGCGCGCAGCTCGCGCGGCAGACAGCGCAGCAGCGCGTTCATGATTGCGAGCACGTCGTCGCTGTACTGAAACCGATTCGGGCCGACGTACTCGTTGATGACCAGCGTCGCGTTCGGCTTCATCGCGCGTTCGATCTGCGCGTACGCGTGCTCGAGGTTCTGGACGTGATGCAGCACGGAGTGCGCGACGACCACGTCGTACGTGTTCGCCTCGAGCACGTCGCGGTTCAGATCGACGACGCCGTAATGAATCTTCGGGATGTCGCGCGCCAGCTCACGCGCCCGCGCAATCGCGTGCTCCGCGAAGTCGACCGCGTCGATGCGCGACACGAACGGCCATTGCGCGATCGCGCGCTCCAGCCACCCTTCACCACAGCCCAGCACGAGCACGCGCACGTCGTCGCCGACGAACCAGCGATGCGCCCACGACGACAGCCAGTCGCGCGCGGGATCGCCGGTCGCGCGTTCGTTGAGGTACATGAGGACGGCGGTGTTGGCCATCCAGTTCGCGTGCGCGAGACGCTGCGTGAACTGCGCGTCGTTCCAAACGGTCTGTCCCAGTTCACCGTGACCGCAGGGAAGGGTCAATGGCTCCCCCTCGACGACCGGCGCATCAGTGCGTTGGCTCCGATGACCCTTCCCTCTGGCCAGGGTTGACTGAAGTCACCGAAGAAACAATCGCATCATGCATCGCCTGCATGGTCGCATTCGCGGCGACCAGGTCCGGCTCTTTGCCGTGACGCCGGATCGCCGCGCTCGTCGTCTCGCCGATCGACACGATCGTCGCGCGATTCAACACGCGCGCGCGCTCGCCGGTCGTGAGCGGGCCGAGGAAGTTGTCGACGGTGGAGGCGCTGGAGAACGTGACGACGTCGATGGCGTCGCTCGCGATGAGTGCGCGCAACTCGTCGATGTCGTACTGCGCGGCGATCGTGCGATACGCGACCGCG
>DASVNL010000442.1:0-4689 GCA_036383875.1 Thermoanaerobaculia bacterium | reverse complement strand
GGAAGGCATGCGCTAGGCCTCGACGGCGATCTCGTACGGCAGCGGGCAGACCGCGCCGCTCTTGCGATATTCGCGATGCACCGCGCGCACGATGTCCGTCGTCGCGAGTGCGCGATGCTCGTCGAGCGCGAGCAGCGATGCATGCAACACGGCGTTGCGAATCTGGCCGCCGGTCATTTCGCAGCGCACTGCGACATCACGAAGCCATGCGTCGTCGACATCGTTCTGTCGCGGGAGATGCAATTTCCAGATGGCCCAGCGATCACGCGGATCGGGCATGCGGAACTCGACGACGACGTCCATGCGCCGCTGAAACGCGGAGTCGATGCGATTCGCGGCGTTCGTCGTGACGACGAGGATTCCCTCGAACGACTCGAGCCGCTGCAGGAGGAAGTTCGTCTCGAGGTTTGCGTAGCGATCGTTCGAGCTCTGCACCGCGGTGCGATTCGTGAGCAACGCATCGCCCTCGTCGATGAGCAGCACGACATCCAGCTCCTCGGCACGCGAGAAGAGTTGATGCAGCGACTTCTCCGTCTCGCCGATGTATTTGTTCACGACCGACGCGAGGTCGAGGCGGTAGAGATCCATCTGCAGCGTCGCGGCGAGAAGCTTCGCGGCCATGGTTTTGCCCGTGCCGCTCGGACCCGCGAACAGCGCGCGCACGCCGCAGTTGAGTTGTCCCGCCAGCGCAGGTCCGGCGAACGTGCGGAGTTGTTCGCGGTGCCGGCAGCGCGCTTCGAGGTTGCGGAGCTCGTCGAGCGTGATGGCGGCGGCGCCGAGGTTGTCCCAGCTGCCTTCGCTGGGAAGGAATGTCGCGAGTGTTTCGAGCTCGCGATGCATGGCGCGCGATGCGACGCGCACGTCGCCGGTTTGAATGCGCGCGCGTCCATCCATCAGCGCGTACGAGCGCGCGAGCGATGCGGCGCCGCGGATGTTGCCGCTCGTCATGCGGAAGCGACGCGCGAGCGTGTCGGCGTCTTCGGGCGGATGCGCGGTGAGCGACTTGCGCCAAAGCGCGCGTCGCGCGTCGACGTCGGGCATCTCGACGGTGATCGTCAGCGCGCCGTCGATCGCGCGCCCGGACACCGAGCCGTGTCTGCCCATCACAACGGCGAGTGGTCCGTCGAAGCCGTGGAGCTTCGGCAGCTCGACGGTTTCGCCGAGCCCGAGGTCGAGGACGACGACGGGAACGGCATGCGCGAGCGTGGCCAGTGCGCCGACGAACGGCCAGTCCGGACGCACGGGGCCGCGCAGTTCGAGCACGCCGCGTTGATGCGCCTTCGCGATCGCGCGCACGATCGTGCGGCGACCGTTGTGTTGCGGGCCGCGCACGATGATCGCCTTCGCGTCGCCGGATGCGATCAGCGCCGGCACGGTCTCGATCGCGTGGCGCAGCGAGTCGTGCAGCACGAGCTCGTCGAGCGACGGCAGTTCTTCGCGCGGCGTGAATGCGAGCCACGGCGCGGGCATGCGCGGCATCTCGCCGCGAATCGCGTCCCACACCGCGGGCGGGCTTTGGAAGATCCACTGCAGACGCGGCGCGTCCGCGTTGATGACTTGAACGAGTCCGTTGTCGAGCAGCACGCGGATGCGCTCACGCACCGGTGCGACTTCGCCCTCGTCGCGCCACCAGGCGGTGAGGAGTCCGAGCGTCGGGCGGTGTTGTGAATGCGCGACCGGTTGCGCGCACTCGATGACGAAGCCGAAGCGCGGGTCTTCTTCGATGAGGCCGATGGCGAAGAGGAGCGTGACGGCGCGATCGTCGAGCGCGAGTGCGTCGCGGAGTGCGCGGATCGGGAGGTGCTCGGTCGCGCCGAGTTCCCACTCGCGCACCGCGTTCATGAAGTCGCGGTCGGCGTTCAGTTTCTCGAGCTCGTCGAGGTAGCCGCGGAGGAAGGGGAACTGTTCGAGTACTTCGTCGAGCGAGCCGAGGTTCTGCTCGAGCTGCGCGACGACGTGCTGCACCGCGGCGAGGAAGCAGAGCTTGAAATGCGCGGCCGCAGTGCGCGGCAGGGCATCGAGCGCGTCAGTCGAAGTGAAAGGCGACATGGCGTCCTGCTGCCGGAATCCATCCGGGATCGCGATCGAGTCCGGCGATCCGGATCTCGATGGGATGCGTTTCGAGAATGAAGTGCACGTCGACGTGCGCCGGCGTGACGGCGATCGTCCCCGCGCGGCCGAGGAGAAATGTTTCGGGTTCTTCGATGTCGGGGAGTGCGTCGATGACGTACGCGCGGATTGCGGCGAGGAGCTCTTCGTCGTGCGCGAGCTCGTCATCGTGATGAAGGAACGCGTACAGCGCGTCCTCTTCGAACTTCGCGATCCACTCGTTGCCGCACATCGCGAGGAATTCGAAGACGTCGAGATCGATGTCGTCGCCGCGTCCGTACGGATCGTAGTAGCCGAGGGCGATGGCGGCGTTGAGGAGGAAGAAGAGTCCGGCGTACTGCGTGTGGATCGGTTCGAGCGTGAGCGTCGGGATCGGTGTGGTCGTTGCCGGCTCGATCGCACGCGTGGGCGTGATCTGCGTCGTCTGTGGTTCGCGCGTGGTCGCCGGTGGCGCGCTCCGCGGTTCCTCGGCGCTGGTGGAGCGGCGGGCTCTCAGCCCGCCGGCTTCGTGTTCCTGTTCGTCGCGATGCGTGGGCGCGTCGCGGTGCGGGGCCGACGGGCTGAGAGCCCGTCGCTCCACAGGGACGGAGGACTCGTGCGGTTGTTGCGATGAAGGCGCGTTTGCGGATTGCTGCGCGATGACGTCTTCGCGTGCTGTCGTGAGTTGCGTGGCGTTCGCCGCTTCGGACGTTGAATGTCCGGCGTCGCGCAGCAACGTCTCGAGCACGCGTCGCGTCATCACCGGTGATTCGTGCAGCGCGAGCGCGATCATCGCGAACGCGCGACACTCGATCGCGATGCTGCTTGTCTCTTCGAGGCCGACGCGTGGGACTGATGTGATTGAGGCGCGCAAGGAAGTCAGCACGGCTGGAGATGAAACGAGATCTGTACGTTCAACGAATGGAATCCCATGCACTTCGAGCACGCGTCGCGTGAGGCGCACGGCCATCGCGACGTCGAGCGCTTGCAGAAATGTGCGCAATGCCGGTGCGTCGAGTAGCGCGATCGCGCTCGGGATGTAGTGCGGGTTGCGCAGCCATTCGCGCGCGACTGCGTCGATCGTCAGCGGCGTGGTGATCACGTTCGACCACCACCAGGCGCGCGACTGCAGCGACTGCGCGGCGCACGCGAGCAACTCCGCGCGATCTTCGAACACGACGGCGTTGACGTGCGGGGAGACGTCGTCGCGTAGGAGGCGCGGCGCATGGCGATACAGGGCGCCGATGGCCGCGCGCGCGGCGTGCTCCCAGCGCGTCGGACGCGTGTGCGTCGAGCGGATGTCGATGCCGCCGGGCAGTGGATCGTCGAGGCGGCGGATGCAGAGGATCGCGCGTTCGGGGACGGACGGCGAGTCGAGGTCGAGCGGACGCACGGCCAGCGCGGTGCGCGATGCGGATGCCTGGTCGTCGATACCGGCAAGCGCACCGCGGACTCGCACGCACAGCCGCGCGACGTCGGTCATGCAAGTTTCCCGAACTTGATCAGGAACGGATCGGAGATCTCGTTCCCGGTCACGAGCGTCACGGAGAAGTCTTCGAGTTGCGTGAGGTCGACGCGGAACTCCTGCACGACCGCGGGCGGCCGCGCACGGCTCACGAGTTGGATGACGAGAGCGTTCCCGGCTTCGGTGACCTTGAACGCGCCGCCGTTGTCGAGCGTGCTGA
This sequence comes from Thermoanaerobaculia bacterium, assembly GCA_036383875.1. GTDB lineage: Bacteria > Acidobacteriota > Thermoanaerobaculia > Gp7-AA8 > Gp7-AA8 > QHVT01. Next base: position 916 of record DASVNL010000442.1, on the reverse strand, counting down.
TGATGCTCTCCGACACGCGCGTCGCCGGTGGGATGAGCAGCAGCTTGCCGCGCGCCGTCGTGCGGCCTTCGCCGGCGAGCTTCGCGCGCAGCAGCGCATCGCTCTTGTCGATCGCCAGCATCGCCTTCATCTGCAGATCGCTGAGAGCGCCGAGCGACCGCGCCAGCACCGCGGGCAATTGGAAGGTCAGCTCGCTCTTCGTGCCGTTGAGAATCGGCACGGTCTCGCGATTGATGCGGAGCGTGGCGTTGATCGCCGCGCGCGCATTGAGGCTGACCGGCCCGCTGATCGTCGGGAAGTTGCTGCCGGAAAGGACGCCGCTGGTCTTGTTCGTCAGCGTGAAGTTGCCGATCACCGGCGACGGCGTCGCGATCACGAGCACCGCGGTGAACGGCACGATGTGTGTGTCGCGTCCGACTTCGTTGCGCACCATCACCGAGACTTCCTTCGTCTGTCCCAGCGTCGGTGCGCCGTCGAACTCCGGCACCTTCGCGATCGTGATCGCCGTCGGCGTGACCGCGACCTGATCGGCGGTGAGCGTCGTGCGTCCGAACGAGACCTGCACAGCGCCGGTGAAGTTCGTGCCGTTGAGCACGAGCTTGCGGCCGACCATCGCGGCGTCACCGTCGAACGTCACGCCGGTGATGTCGGGCTCGGTCTGCTTCTTGTCGCGAATGCCGGTGACGAGCAGCGAGACGCGCTGGCCCGTGCGCGCGAAGTCGCCGGGCGACGGCATCTGCGTGATGACGATGCGTCCGATCGACGCTTTGTCGTCGGGATTGAGCGCGGTGCCGTCGGTGTCGATGACGGTGGCGAGCGAGAGGCGCGCGGATTCGAGCTCCTGCTTCGCGCCGCTGAGTGAATCGCCGACGACGTCGGGGACCGGCCGCGCATCGAGCGCGTCGAGTCGCGCCTC
>DASVNL010000441.1:0-6927 GCA_036383875.1 Thermoanaerobaculia bacterium | reverse complement strand
GACAAAGAACGGCGCGATGGCCGCGGAACTGGTGATCGCGTTCAAGCCCGGACTCGCCGATGCGATCGCGCCGCGCTGGCATCGCAGCGGACATCGCCTGTCGAAGATGCGCTTTCTCTCCGCGCAGCTCGACGCGTATTTTGAAAACGATCTCTGGCTGCGCAGCGCGCGTCACGCGAACGCGATGGCCGCGCGACTCGCAGCGGGACTCGGCGCCTCGCTGCTGCGTCCCGTCGATGCGAACGTGGTGTTCACGCGCTTCGCTCCCGATGTCGTCGCGCGGTTGCAGTCCGCGGGATTCGAGTTTTACGACTGGCCGATTTTCGGCGCGGATGCGTATCGTCTGGTGACGGGATGGAGCACGCGCGAGGAGGACGTCGATGCGTTGCTTGCGGCGCTGTAGCCTCATCATCGCGCTGCTCGTCGCGATGCCGGCGTTCAGCGCGACGCGCGTGCTGTTCATCGGCAACAGCCTCACGTACGCGAACGATCTGCCGTCGATGGTCGTGAAGCTCGCGAAGGCAGAGAAGCGCGAGCTGGTGACGAAGACGCTCGCGTTTCCCGACTACTCGCTCGAAGACCATCTCAACGATCGTCGCACGCTCGCGGCGTTGCGTGAACGCTGGGACTTCATCGTGGTGCAGCAAGGTCCGTCGGCGATGGAGGAGAGCCGCACGCTGCTGCTCCGCGACATCAAACGGATCGCGGAGAAGGCGCGCGACGCGAAGCTCGTCCTGTTCATGGTCTGGCCGTCGCGCGCACGCATCGGCGACTTCGCGCGCGTCGACGAGTCGTACACGCTCGCAGCGAAGAGCGTCGGCGGGATTCTCGCGCCGGCGGGACGGGAGTGGCGCGCGTCGAAGGAGCTCGACGCGTTGTACGGACCCGACGGATTTCATCCGTCCGAGCGCGGCTCGCAGGTCGCGGCCGAGGTGATCTACCGCTCTTTGATGGCCTCGGTCCAGTGATGGACGTTCTCGTCCGTCATCGTGCCGTGCGGCTCGAGTCGCGCGTCTTCGAAGCCCCACTCGCGAACGTCGATCAGATACTGCGCGCGTGACGTGAGCGTGCCGTAGCAGACCTTCTCGGGATGCGAGCGGTCGTTGGCCTCCGCGATGAATCGCTGGATGAGTTGCTCGGAGATGTCGCGCGGGATGCGATGCCGTTCGCTCGGATAGACGAAGCCGAACTTGACGATCTGCATGAGCAGCAATCGCCAGTGATCGCCGAAGCGTTTGACGAGGCGATTCCAGTCGAGTCGCGTGCCGGTGCGAAGGATGAGGTGCATGACGTCGCCGCCGTCATACCGCTCCCGCTCCATGACGTACGACTTCGACCAGATCATCTCCTCGGGCGCCGCAAGTCGCACAGGCACGCCGAAGATCTTCCCTTCGACGGAATGCTCGAACCATTCGTCATCGACCGCGGCCTCGCCGTTGCCGCCGGAGAAGATCAGATCGATGAACGCGTCGTCTTTGTAGATCTTGCCGAGCCAGTGCGGGAACTTCAGCTCGGTCTTGTATCCCGCACGTTGCACGACCTCTTCGAAGCGCGGATACGCATCGCGTGGGACGAACACATCGAAGTCTTTCGTCTCGCGCGCAATGCCGGTGTATCGAAAGTACGCATGCGTACCGCCCACGAGAAACGGCAGCCCTGCCTCGTTGAAAAGCTCGAGGGTGTGCCGGTAAAACTCAGTCTTGTCAGGATTCGCCTCGGGCACTTCGCCGCGCCGCTCGAGCTTGAATCGGGGATCGCTGGTCATGCGGTTGCTCCGGCTCAGCAGTAGGCGAGGGCTGTGCCAGATTTGTGTTGCCGGTTGGCGGTTGGCGGTTGGCGGGAGACCACCACCCAGCCCCGTGCAACATCCTCGTGGTGGTGCGGGGGCATCCCGCCAACTGCCAACCGCCAACCGCCAACTGAACTACTTATCCAAATCCCCGATCAGCGCGTCCGCCGCGGGCCGCTCTTTCTGCAACTTCGTTGCGACCGCTTCGGCCGCACGCATCGCACGCAGGACGTTCAGGCCGGCGAGTTTCTCGAGTTGCGCGCGGGTGTGGCCGCGGCGGGCGAGCTCGGCGAAGAGCTTCGGGTAGTCCGCGACGCTTTCGAGACCGACGGGCGTCGTGCCGATGCCGTCGAGGTCGCCGCCGATGCCGACGTGATCTTCGCCCGCGACTTTCATCACGTGCTCGACGTGATCGGCGACGTCATTGAGCGTCGCGGTCGGACGCGGATGCGCGGCTTCCCAATCCGTCAGGCCCTTCTTCACGTTCGCGGGCTCGCCATCGTACAGCGACTTGAGTCGCGCTTCTTCCGCGCTGCGCAGCGAACCGTACTCGCGAATCTTCTCGCTCACGAAGCCCGGCACGAACGTGACCATCACGACGCCGCCGTTTGCTTTCATGCGCTGCAGCACATCGTCCGGAACGTTGCGCGGATGATTCGTGACCGCACGTGCGGACGAGTGCGAAAAGATCACCGGCGCGACGGTCACGTCGAGCGCGTCGTGCATCGTCGCAGGCGAGACGTGCGAGAGATCGACGAGCATGCCGAGGCGATTCATCTCGCCGACGACCACCTTGCCGAACTCGGTGAGCCCGTCGTGTTTCGGATCGGCCGTTGCGGAGTCCGCCCAGTCGATGTTGTCGGAGTGGGTGAGCGTCATGTAGCGCGCGCCGGCCATGTAGAGCTGGCGGAGTGCGCCGAGGGAGTTGTTGATCGAGTGACCGCCTTCGACGCCGATCATCGACGCGATCTTGCCGGACTTATGAATCCGCACGACGTCGTCTGCGGTGAGTGCGAGCGCGAACGTGTCGGGATAGATCGCGTCCAGACGATGCACGACGTCGATCTGCTCGAGCGTCGCCTGCAGCGCGTCCGCGCCCTTCATCGACGTCGGCACGTAGACCGACCAGAACTGCGCGCCGAGTCCGCCGGTTTTGAGGCGCGGGATGTCGGTGTGCAGCGGCTTCGCAAGCTTCGACTGATCGGCGCGCAGATCGATCTGCGACAACTGATTCTTGACGCGCTCGCGGTACTGCCACGGCAGATCATTGTGTCCGTCGATGAGCGGCACGTCGCGGAAGAGCTTCGGGATGTCGACGGCTTGCTGGGCGGAGGCGAAGGTGGTGATCAGGAGGGAGGCGAGAAGAGCCTTCAAACGCATGCGCGTGAGAGTAATGGAAAACGTCCGCAATTTCCGTTACCGTCCGGCGCCGAATGCTCGCCTTTTCCGCCGATGAATCCCACCCGATGGTCGATACGCTGCTGCGCACGCGCGTGCCGCACTGGCGCGAGCTGAATCGCGCCGTCGACGAGCGGGACGACATGCTCGATTTCGCGATCCACCTGTTCGACAAGGATCGCGATCGCGCCGTCGCGAATTACTTCATCAACGGATACGAGCAACTCGAGCTCGTGCGGCACATCGCGCGCTGGCGCGATCGCCAGCCGAAGCGGATGCTCGACTTCGCAAGCGGCTACGGACGCCTCACGCGTTTCCTCGTGCACGAGCGCATCGCGGACGAAGTCACGGTCGCGGACATCCTCGAAGGGGGGATGCAGTTTCAGGCCGAGCAGTTCGGCGTGAAGACGATCCTCTCGACCACGCTGCCGCAGGATCTCGTCGTCGACGAAAAGTACGACCTGATCTTCGTCGCGTCGCTGTTCACGCATCTGCCCGAGGCGACGTTCACGCCGTGGCTGCGCAAACTCGCGGAGATGCTCACGGATGACGGGCTGCTGATCTTCAGCGTGCACGACGAAACGCTCGCACCCGAAAAATTCGAGGGACTGCATTTCGTGTCGACGAGCGAGAGCCGCGTGCTCGATCTCGCGGACTACGGCTCGACGTGGGTGACCGAGGATTTCGTGCGCGCGCAAGTCGCGTCGTTCGGGCCGGACTTCGCATGCGTGCGACTGCATCGCGCGCTCGCGGACTGGCAGGACGTGTATGTCATCTCGCCCGCTGCGATTCCGAACGCGCCGCCGCGTCGCACGCCGAAAGGGTTCGTGGATTCGTTCGTTACGACGCCCGACGCGCTGCGCATCGGCGGGTGGGCGAGTGCGGTCGTCGAGAAAGCGGATCGCGTGGAGTTGCGTCTCGACGATGAAGTCGTCGCCACGACGCGCGACCTCGGCCCGCGTCCCGACGTCGCCACGTACCTCGGCACGCCGACCGGTCTCGAGTCGGGCTTCGAGCTCGTCGTGACGCACGAGCAGATCCGCTCACTGCGCTATCAGGTCGCGACGATCTCGGCGTTCTCCCGCGAAGGTCACGAACGCATCCTCTACCTCGGCACGCTCGAAGGCCTCGTCGGGCAGGTCGCACGCGAACGCGCCCGCGATCTCGAACATCAACTCGGCGTGCGCGGCGCGGAGATCGACGCGCTCAGCGAACAACTGGCAATCGTGATTCATCAGCGCAACGAGGCCGAGCAACTGATTGCGGCGATGAAGCAGAGCAAGTTCTGGAAAGCGCGCGAGCAGTGGTTCGCGCTGAAGCGCAAAGCCGGACTCACCGAGGAGAGCTAGCGATGCTGGTCTGCGACGACCTGCAGACCGAAGTCTGGCGTCCGGACTTTTCGAGCTCGGGCCAGCCGGATCCTCCGCCGTGGACGCGTCTCCGTTTTCGCGGCCGCGAGATCTCGAATTCTTTGGAGTGGGCGGAGTGGTCGCGCAATCCCGTGCAGACCATCCTTTGCGACGCTTGCGGGACGGAGCAGTGCGCCGGGGGCGGATACGTGCACGTCAGCCGTTTGATCGATCTCGTGCTTTGGTCGTCGGTACAGCCCAATGAATCCGAGATCGGTCCCGAGGCCGGATTGCAGGCCATTCGCAGGTTCGGTGTGCTCGCGATTCCGGTGGCGTACTGGAACGAGCTTCCCGTCCCGCGAGCCGAACAACTCGCTCCCGCAAATCACGCGGTCATCCGCGATGCCTGGATTCTCGGCGCGGGACGCACGACGGAATCGGAGTACTACGGCGGCGATACGCTGTCGAAAGAAGATGCGATCGCGCTCGTCGATGGCGCACAGACGTTTCTTCGCAAACGCGCCGATGAGCCATTCGAGCAGCCGGTGATCGCGCCACCGCCCGGTGCGCGATTCGAGAAGCTCTATTTCGACGGACCGGCGGAGCGCGACTGGACGGCGTTTGCGTTCGCTGGCGAAGACGTGTATCTCGTGCTCGACAGGGACCACGTCATCCGACTCGAACGCTGACGAAGGAGAAGCAGACGATGGCCAGGAAGTTGCCGGTCGTGCGCGTGATCAGTTGGCCCGCGGTGCTCCTGCAACTCGTCTTCTTCGCGATGCTCTTCGCGTTCGCGTATTGGGTCCTGCGGCTTTCGTTCTGGCCGGCGTATCTCGGCAGCGCCGCCGCGATTCTGATCCTGCTGGTGATCCGGCGGCGGATCTTCGCGCACGATCAGCATGTCGGATTGAAACTGATGCGCACGGGGCGATTCGCCGAGGCCGTCGAGCCGTTGCAGCGCAGTCTCTCGTTTTTCGAAGAGCACCCGAGCATTGATCGGTATCGCGCGCTCGTGATCGGCAGTGCGAGCCGGATGTCGTTTCGCGAGCTGGCGCTCTGCAATCTCGCGTACACGCACGGACAACTCGGCAACGGCGCGGAGTCGCGACGACTCTACGAGCAGGTGGTGCGCGAGTATCCGGACAACGTCCTCGCGCGCGGCGCGCTGAACCTCATGAATGCGGCCTCGTCCGCCTCAACGACCAGTTCCTGAGAACCCGCGGGGGATTTCCTCGTATACCCCCGCAGCATGAAACGAACCACCAAAATCATCATTGCGCTCGTCGTCATTCTGGCAATCGGCGGGATCACCGCCGCGAGCATCTCCTCCAAAGGCAAAGAGGGAACGCCCGTCCAGTTCGGCAAGGTCGAGCGGATGGACCTGATCAGCAAGGTCACGGCGAACGGGAAGATCGACGCGCAGCGCAAAGTCGACCTCTCCGCGAACGTGATGGGGCAGATCGTGAACCTCGCCGTGCGCGAAGGGGACGTCGTCAAGAAGGGCGCGTTCCTGTTGCAGATCGACCAGAAGCAGCTCGCGGCTTCTGCCGAGGGCGCGGCGGCGTCGATGCGTGCGTTGCACTCGGATCGCGATGCGGCACGCGCGAACCTGGCCGAGGCGCAGCTCATCTATGAGCGTGCGCAGAAGAACTTCGATCAGAGGATCATCCCGCAGGCCGAGCTCGATCGTGCGCGGACGTCGCTGCAGTCGCTGCGTGCGAGCCTCGCCTCCACCGAACAGCGCATCCAGCAGGCGCAGGCCAACGTCACCGCCGCGCGCGACACACTGTCGAAGACGACCATGACCGCGCCGATGAGCGGCGTCATCACCGCGCTCCCTGTCGAAGAAGGTGAAGTCGCGGTCATCGGCACGATGAACAACCCCGGCACGAAGCTCCTGACCATCGCGGACATGAGCATCGTCGAGGCGGTGATGGAAGTCGACGAGACCGACATCCCGACGGTGAAGGTCGGCCAGCGCGCGACCGTGACCATCGACGCGTATCCGAACAAGACGTACAACGGCGTCGTGACGGAAGTCGGCTCCAGCCCGATTCCCTCGGTCACCGGCGGCGCGGACGCGGTCAACTTCGAAGTGAAGATTCAGCTCGAGAACCCGCCCGCGGGCGTGCGCCCCGGCTTCTCCGCGTCGGCCGACATCATCACCGGCACGCGCGCGAAAGTCGTCGCGATTCCGCTGCAGGCTCTGGTCGTTCGCGAGAAGCCCGGCAGCACGCCCGGCAAGCAGCAGGATGAAGAAGGCGTCTACGTGCACAAGGCCGGCAAGGCCACGTTCGTCCCGGTGTCGACGGGCCTCACCGGCGAGTCGAGCATCGAAATCACGAAGGGCCTCACCGACGGCGAGCAGATCGTGACCGGACCGTTCCGCGC
>DASVNL010000440.1:0-8362 GCA_036383875.1 Thermoanaerobaculia bacterium | reverse complement strand
TCTGATCTCGGATCTCCCCGAACGTTCGCTCGAGGAGATGTTCCCCAGCTCCGGCGCGAACGCCTGGATGCGCAAACCGCTCACGCGCGACAAGATCGTCGACATGATCACGCGCTACGTGTCGGCTGCGAGCTAGAGGGGACGACGAGGGGGCCTCCGGCGGGCCGGCACGGCCGGCAGCGCTTGTTGTCCCTGCTAACGAGTTTGCAGGGACATGCGCGTGCTCATCGGAATCGCGTTAGAAGGGACAATCAGCGCTGCCGGCCGTGCCGGCCCGCCGGAGGCGCCCTCGTCGTCGCTCTCTAGTTCACAGGCCCACTCGTATCGGTGGTCGTGGGCGGCTCGGTCGCGGGCGCGGGGGACTCGGCGCCTTCGCCGGCTTGCGCGCTTGCGTCGTTCGCGGCTTGCGTCGGCTCCGCTTCCTTTGGCGTGTAGAACGGACGCTGCAGGTAGTACGGTAGTTTACTAACTTGCACCGACGCCCCGCTGCAATCCTTGTCCGGCTCCTGCCCTGCGACGAACGCCTGCATCACCACGCGACTGCAGGGACCTGTGCCGCGACGGCCGGTTGGCAGATCCATCGGCACGATCACGACACCTGGAGGCGGTTCGAAGTCTTCCTTAGCGGTGCGGAGCTTCTGATCTTCGAGCTGCTTGAAGATATCGATCCAGATCGGAAGCGCGACGTCCGCGCCGGTGGCGCCGCCGCCGAGTGATTTGCTTGGATCGTCGTAGCCTGTCCAGACACCGACCGTGTACTCCGGCGAGAACCCGATGAACCATGCGTCCGTGTAGCCGTTCGTCGTGCCCGTTTTTCCTGCGAGCGGTTTGGCGAGCGTGTGTGCGGCGTACGCGGTGCCGCGATCGATCACGCCCTTCATCATGTACGCAATCTCGAACGCGACCTGCGGCGACGTCGCCTCGGATAACTCCGACGGGATCTCGTCCAGCACGCGGTCCGTCTGATCCGTGATCTTCTGGATGTACCGCGGCTTCGTGTACACGCCGTTGTTCGCGAACACGTTGTACGCGGCCGTCATCTCGACGGGCGACACACCGGCGGCGCCGAGAGAGAGCGAGGGGTACTTCGGAAGATCGGCGGTGATGCCGAGGCGGCGGGCGAAATCGACGACGCGATCGCCGCCGGTCATCATGTACGTCTTCACCGCCGGCACGTTGATCGACAGCTCCAGCGAGCGCTGAATCGTCACGATCCCCGCGTATTTTCCGTAGTAATTCTTCGGCGAGTACATCTGATCGCCGACCGGAATCGCGACCGGCGCGTCGAACAGCGTATCCGCGGGCGTCAGTCCGTTTTCGAATGCGGCTCCGTACACGAACGGTTTGAACGACGAACCCGTCTGACGTCGCGACTGCACCGCGCGATTGAACTTCGACATCTGGAAGTCGTAACCGCCGACTAGTCCGCGTACCTCACCCGACTTCACGTCGAGCACGACGACCGCGCCTTGCACGAGCGGCATCTGGTCGAGCATCCACTTGCGCGCTTTCGTCTTTGCGTCTTCCTGCTGCAGCACGTGTACGACGTCGCCGCGCTTCAACACGCCGTCGAGCGTTTTCTTCTTCGTCCACGACCAGCGATCCGCCGGCAGTTCGATGCGCTCGCGATGCACGCGCACGTTGACGACGTCCTTCGTCACGCTGAGCACGACCGCGGGATAGAGGCGATCGATCGCAAACGCTTCGTTGCTCCAGCTCGGATCGCGATACGTTTCGGGATCGAGTCCCTCCGTCACGATGTTGCGCGCCGGCTTGCGGAAACCACGACGCTTGTCGAACTTGCGTAGCCCGCGTTGCAGCGCGCTCTCGGCCATCTGCTGCACGCGCAGGTCGAGCGTCGAGTGAACTTTCAGGCCGCTGCGATACAGCTCTTCGGCGCCGAATTGTTTGCTGTTCTCGATGTACTGGCGGATCTCTTCGGAGAAGTACGCACCGACGCGCGGCGCTTCCTCTTTATATGTGCCGAGGACGACCGGGGCGCTCGTCGCCTGCTTGAGCTGTTGCGGTGAGATGAAGCCCTCTTTCTGCATGCGGCCGAGGACGTGATTGCGGCGGTCGAGGGCACGGTCGGCGTGCGTGATCGGGCTGTAGTACATCGGCGACCGGATCATCCCCGCGAGCACCGCAGCTTCGGGCAGCGTCAACTCCTTCGCATGCTTGCCGAAGTACATGCGCGACGCCGCTTCGACGCCGTAGGCGCCGTGGCCGAGGTAGACCTGATTCGCGTAGAGCTCGAAGATTTGGTCCTTGGTGAAATCCTTTTCGATCTGCACCGCGAGGAACATCTCATTGATCTTGCGGCGAATCGTTTTGTCGGGCGTGAGGAAGACCTGCTTCGCGAGCTGCTGCGTCAGCGTCGATGCGCCCTGTGCGGCGCGACGCTCGATGACGTCCTTCACGATCGCGCGCATGATCGCCTTCGGGTCGACGCCGCCGTGCTTGTAGAACTCCGAGTCTTCCGTCGCGATCACGGCCTGGACGAACAGCGGCGACATCTCGCGCTTCGGCACGACGATGCGCTTCTGAATCGAGTACTCCGCAAACGGGATTCCGCTACGATCGTAGATGCGCGTGATGATCGCCGGCTGGTAGTCGGCCAGCCCCTTGACGACGGGCATGCGCACCGCGTGCGCGAAGAGAAATCCGGCGGGAACTCCGAGCCCCGCGGCGGCCAGCACCATGAGCAAACGCGAGCGCCGTCGCGACGGCGGAGCCTGCGGTTGAAGCTGATGTTCGGGCTGCGGTTGCGGCGGGTGCTCGGTCGTCACGCGACGAGTTTAATGCAGTTAGGGAACAGTTCTGACCCACCTCGTCAGGCGGCCGTCACGCGCAATGTAGAATGCCCGTCAATGGCCGCGTCCCCGATCGCATCACCTCGCCCCGACTGGCCAAGGTTGGTGGGCGAGTCCCTCAAACAGAACGGCGTGTGGCATACCCACGCGAAATTGCTCGAGGCTCGTCGCGTGTATCCCGACGATCTCTCGCTCCGCGGGTATGTCGAGATCATCCGCAACACGATCGTCCGCGAGTTTCTGAATCACCCGCGCGGCATGCAGGCCGTGCCGAAGCTCAGCGCGGACTTTCTGACGAACTTCGACCGCTACGACCTGAACGCACAGGAAGGCTATCTCGTGTCGCTCATCGACGGCCGCCTCGACGTTTCGAAGCTGCTGATCCTCAGCCCGTTCGATCCCTTCCACACGATCTTCATTCTGGCGAAGCTGCAACAAGAGCGCGCCATCACGGTGCCGCAATGAGTTTCACCCGTTCCCTCCTCGATCATCTCTCCTCGGCCATCGCCGTCATCGGGCCGAACGGCGAGATCCGCTATCGCAACGAAGCCTTCCAGAGCATCTTCGGTCAGGAATCCGAGGAGTGGTTGCGTGAGGCGGCGCGCGCGGTTGCGGGTGAGCGCGGCTGGTTGCAGGGCTTCTTCCTCGAAGGCGACGAGTCGCGCACGATCGACGTCGAGTTCGACGGCCGCATCTATCGCATCGATCGCATCATGATCGTCGACGATGGTGGCGAGCCCGGCGCGGCGCTGTCGTTCGAAGACGTCACGCGGCAGCGCGAGGCGGAGCAGGCCAAGTCCGACTTCACCGCGCAGATCGTGCACGACCTTCGCGGTCCGCTCTCCGGAATCCAGGGCACGCTCGAATTCGTGCTCAGCCAGGAAGGCGCGAAGCTCGAGTCGCTGTACGCCGATCTCCTGCAGGAGGCGTATCGCGAATCGGAACGGATGATGGGACTGATTAACGAGATCCTCGATTTCTCGAAGATCCAGTCCGGCAGCTTCATCGTGGAGACCGAGCCGGTGCGCGTCGCCGGCGTGTTGAAGCGCGCCGTGCGATCGCTGCAGTCCGTGGCCGCGCGCGACGAAATCTTTCTGCTCAGCGCGCACGGTCGCGACGTTCCGCAGATCATCGGCAGCGTCGAGAAACTCACGCAGGCCGTCATCAACCTCATCTCGAATTCGCTGAAGTTCACGCCGAAGCAAGGACTGATCTCCGTCGGCGCGCAGATCGTGCGCAACGGCGACGCCGCCGAGTCGATCGTCATCACCGTGACCGACACCGGCATGGGCATCCGCGCGGAAGACATCGAGAAGATCTTCGAGAAGTACAAACAGTCCGGCAAGAAATCGCTGCGCGGCGGCGGCGGCACGGGACTCGGGTTGTACATCGTGAAGCAGATCGTCGAGGCGCACGGCGGCGACGTCAGCGTCGCGTCGATCGAAGGCGTGGGAACGTCGATGGTGTTGCGCCTGCCGGTCAAGCGCGTCGCGGCTTAACGCAGCGAATCGAAGCCGAACGCGATCTCGTCTTCGGTCACGTCGCTCACGACCACGCACTCCCCGACTCGTTTCGGGAACACCATTACGCGAGACGTGCCTGTGTTCTTCTTGTCGTGCTCCGTCGCGGCGAGCACCTGCGCGCGATCGAGCTGCGGCAGCGGTGTCGGCTCGTAGCGAAGAATCGTTTGTTCGATGCGCGACGCGTCTTCGCGCGACAACAAACCGCGTCGCACCGCGATCGCGTTCGCGGCGATCATCCCCCAGGCCACCGCCTCGCCGTGCGTCATGCCGCGATACTGCAACGCCGCCTCGATGCCATGCGCAATCGTGTGGCCGTAGTTGAGCAGGCGGCGCAGATCCGCTTCCTTCTCGTCTGTCGACACGATCTCTGCCTTCACGCGAATCGCGCGACGCACGATCTCGTCGATGTCGAGCGAGCCGCGCTCGAACAATTCGAACAACGCCGGATCCGCGATCACGCCGCCTTTGAGCGCCTCGTATAAACCGCTGAGTCGTTCACGCGGCGGCAGCGTGTCGAGCACGCCGAGGTCGGAGATGATTGCGACGGGCGGATAGAAACTGCCGATGAGGTTCTTGCCCTTCTCGTGATTGACCGCGAGCTTCCCGCCGATCGAGCTGTCGACCTGCGCGAGGAGCGTCGTCGGGACGTGAACGAGATCGATGCCGCGCAGAAAGATCGACGCGGCGAATCCCGCGGTGTCGCCGATCATCCCGCCGCCGACGACGACGGCCATCGAGTCACGCTTCGCGCCGTGCGCGAGGAGTTGCGTGATGACGTCGTTCGCCGTCGCGAGCGTTTTGTTCGACTCCCCTTCTTCGATCGTGAGGATCGTCGCGTTCGCGAATGAGCTCGCGACGCGCTCGCCGAATCGCTCGCGCAGTTGCGGCGAAGTGATGACGAACACGCGACCGCGCTCACGCACGAGCGAGCCGGCGCGATCGAGCAGATCGCGGCCGACGTACACGGGCGCGTCATGGATGGTGAGGAAAGGCGTCACTTGAGTTTGATGCCGAGTTCCGTCAACTGCTTCTCGTCGACCGTCGACGGCGCGGCGCACATCAGATCCTGCGCGCGCGCAGTCTTCGGATACGCGATGACGTCGCGCAGCGATTCCGCGCGAGCCATGAGCATCGCCAGACGATCGACGCCCAACGCGATGCCGCCATGCGGCGGCGCGCCGTAGCGAAACGCGTCGATGAGGAATCCGAAGCGATCGCGGGCATCCTCATCACTGATCCCCAAGGCCCGAAACATCTTCTGCTGCACCTCGGGCTGATTGATCCGGATCGATCCGCCGCCGAGCTCGAGGCCGTTCAGCACGACGTCGTACGCACGTGCGATCGTCGCGCCCGGATCGGATTCGAGCAGGTCGATGTGTTCTTTCTTCGGCGACGTGAACGGGTGATGCTTCGCGAAGAAGCGGCCCGACTCTTCATCCCACTCGAAGAGCGGAAAGTCGGTGACCCAGAGGAAGTTCCACGACTCCGCGGGAATGAGCTTCTCTTCCTTGCCGAGACGCAGACGCAGATTCGCGAGGACGTCCCAAACGACGACCTCTTTGCCCGCGACGATCAGCGCGAGGTCGCCGTCGTTCGCTTTCAGCGCGTCGCGCAGCGAATCGAATGCGGCGTCGTCGAGGAACTTCTTGATCGACGAGCCGCGCTCCGCGTTGAACTTCATCCACACCAGGCCGCTCGCGCCGCCCTTCTTCGCGTCTTCCGTGAGCTCGTCGATGCGCTTGCGCGAGAACGACGCGCCGTTCGGCACGACGATCGCGCGAACGGTCGCCGCGGCTTTGAACGGATCGAACGCGATCGACTTCGCGACGTCGGTGATGTTCTGCAGTTCCATCCCGAAGCGCGTGTCCGGACGATCGATGCCGTAGCGATCCATCGCCTCCTGCCACGTCATGCGCGGGAACGGCGTCGTGACCGGGACGTTCGCGAGCGGGAAGATCTCTTCGAACAATCCCTCAATCAGCGAGTAGATGAACTCTTCGTCGATGAACGACGCCTCGACGTCGATCTGCGTGAACTCGGGCTGGCGATCGCGGCGCAGGTCTTCATCGCGGAAGCAGCGCGCGATCTGGAAGTAGCGCTCGAGACCGCCGACCATGCAGAGTTGCTTGAAGATCTGCGGCGACTGCGGCAACGCGTAGAACTCGCCTTTGTGCACGCGGCTCGGCACGAGGTAGTCGCGCGCCCCCTCCGGCGTCGACTTCGTGAGGATCGGCGTCTCGACTTCGAGAAACTCGTGGCGGTCGAAGTAGTTCCGCGTCGCCGTGAGCATCTTGTGGCGCAGGATGAAGTTCTTCGTCAGCGCCGGACGGCGCATGTCGAGATAGCGATACTGCAACCGCAGCTCTTCCGCCGCGTCCGTGTCGTCCTCGATCGCGAACGGCGGCGTGTCCGCACGATTCAGAATCTCGATCGACGTCGCGACGACTTCGATGTCGCCCGTCGCGAGTTTCGCGTTCTTCTGCGCATCCGCGCGCTCGACGACATTGCCGTCGATGCGCACGACGAACTCGGAGCGCAACTCCTTCGCCGCCGCGATCAGCTCATCCGACGCGCCGCGCGAACGATCGACGACGACCTGCACGACGCCCCCGCGATCGCGGAGGTCGATGAAGATCAGCTCCCCGAAATCGCGCTGCTTCTGGACCCAGCCGGAGAGAGAAACGGAGGAGTGTTGTTTGGTGAGTTTTCCTGCGGATGTGCGAGTCATGGTTCTTTCAAGTATTCGTTTTTGTATCCGACGTACAGCCGCCACGACTCTTCGAGCCTCGCGATTTCGTCGTCCGTGAGCGGACGTTTCACACGAGCCGGAACGCCGACCACGAGCACGCGCGGCGGAACGATCATCCCCTCGGGGACGAGCGCGCCCGCGCCGATCAATGCGTTCTCGCCGATGACGGCTTTGTCGAGGACGCGCGAGCCCATACCGATCAGCGCGCCGCGATGGACGGTGCAGCCGTGGACGATCGCGCCGTGCCCGATGGTCACTTCTTCGTGGATGATCGTCGGCGAGTCGATGTGGCCGACGTGGATCGTGCAGTTGTCCTGCACGTTGGTGCGTGCGCCGATGCGGATGTAGTTGCAGTCGCCGCGGACGGTGGTGGAAAACCAGATCGAGGCGTCGTCGCCGAGGACGACGTCGCCGATGAGCGCGGCATTCTCGGCGACGAACACTCTGTCACCGATCCGTGGCGCTTTTCCGTCATAACTGCGGACGATCATGGGCGCGGACTTTAGCATGGGCTTTCACACGTTAGGATGGCTCCATGCTCCCGCGGAGGCTGTCCCTTTTCCTCGCCGCCCTGTTGGTCTTCGGCGCGTCCGATGCCTTCGCCGTCCGCCATCGCGCGGCGCGACATCCGGGCTTCTCCGCGCTCGACGTTCCGCCCGCCGATGTCTTCAGCTACTCGGAGCCGTCGCAGATCCGCGTGACGCACGTCTCGCTCGACCTCACCGTCGACTTCGCGCAGCGTCGTTTGCGCGGCAGCGCGACGCTCGACCTCAACAACTTCACCGGCACGCGCATGCTCGTGCTCGACACGAACAACCTCGCGATCTCGCGCATCACGCGTGATGGCATTACGGCGACGTGGAGCTACGGACCTTCGATCGGCGACGGCCAGCCGCTGCGCATCGACATCGAGCCGTCGACGCGCGAAGTGACGATCGAATACACGACGAGCGCATCCGCGCCAGGCCTCAACTGGAACACCGAGGCGCAGAGTTACGGCCGTCAGCGCCCGTATCTCTATTCACTCAACGAACCGAACGACGCGCGCAGTTGGATTCCGATCCAGGACACGCCGACCGTGCGCATGACGTACGACGCGACGTTGCACGTCCCCGCCGATCTGCTCGCGCTGATGAGCGCGGAGAACAACGCGCGTGCGACGAACGATAGCGGCGTGTACTCGTTCACGATGACGCGTCCGATTCCCGCGTATCTCATCGCGATCGCGGTGGCGCGTCTCGAGTTTCGCGAGTTCGATGAGCGCACCGGCGTCTACG
>DASVNL010000439.1:0-1613 GCA_036383875.1 Thermoanaerobaculia bacterium | reverse complement strand
CCGCGTGCGCGTCACCGATGCCGGCAGCGGCGCGGCGGTGAAGGATGCGGCGGTCGTGCTGCGCAACACCTGGAACGATCCAGCCGAAGGGCCACGCCGGTTCGCGTCGCGATTTGCAGCGGATGCAAAAGGAGAAGTCACCCTGCCTCCGATCCATGCCGGCGATGCGGAACTAATGGTGCAGGCGCCAGGCTATGTTCCGGACGAACGGAAGCTCGCCATTGCAGGAGGGACGGATCGCCGGATCGACGTCGCGCTGCGACGCGAGGAGACCGTCGCCGTGCGGATGGTTCTTCCGAGCGGTGCCCCGGCGATCGGCGCCGAGGCGGTGGGCTTCGCGCAGCAGGCCATGAATGCGTGGCGCGGCGTGACGGACGACGCCGGAAACCTGCAGGTGCCGAATCGGCTGCGCGGTTCGTTCATCATCGTTCGACATCGCGAGGCCGCCTCCGCCGCCGTGCTCTTCGACGACGTCGTCCTCGCGCGTGGCGGCGTGCGACTGCAGGCACCCGCTCCCGAGTTGCACGTCCGGGCGGAAGGCGAACCGGTCGCGAACCCCGCGGTCGTGATCTGGCTCGACGGAATCCGACTCGACGCTCCGACGACTGCATTCGCCGTGTGGGCACCGCTCCCGTTCATCGATCACACGGCCGTGTGGCGCGCGCGCAATCTCCCGATGCGCGACCTGCGCGTCCTCGTGACCTCGCCCCACAATCTCGAGCGCGTCCGAACCGGTGCACTCGATGCGATGTTCAGCGTAGTGAACGTTCCATCGAACGGAGTGATCTCGGTGAGAATCCAAAATTGAAAATCTGGCGCGTCACAACGCTCTCCCCAACCGCGCCTCGAACGCATCCCGATAACTCTCGCCCACCGACAGCTTCGCGCCGGAGCGCATCGTCACAAACAAACTGCCGTCGGCGTCGGTCGCAAGCTCGCGCACCATCTCCACATTGACGATCGACGAGCGGTGGATGCGCGCGAATCGTTTCGAGTCGAGCTGCTCTTCCAGCCGTCCGATCGCCTCGCGCATCAGATGCGCGGCCGCTGCCGTGTGCAAACTCACGTAGTTGCGTTCCGCGCCGATCCACTCGATGTCATCGGCCTTCACGACGACGCGACGTCCGCGGCTCTTGCGCACGAGGAAGCGATCGGGCGGCGCCTCGCGCGGCTCGCTGCGATCGAGTTGTTTGCGCACGCGATCGAGCGCCCGCGCCAACCGTTTCGGATCCACCGGCTTGAGCACGTAATCCAGCGCCTCGGCCTCGAACGCATCGATCGCATGCTCGTCATACGCCGTCAGAAACACGACGACCGGACGTCCCTGCTCCGGCAGCGACTGCAGCACTTCCATTCCGCTCATCGCCGGCATCTGGATGTCGAGCAACGCGAGATCGGGTCCGGCGTCGGCGATCAGCGTCCGCGCGGACACGCCATCGCCGGCCTCGCCGATCACCACGATGTCGTCGTGCTTCGCGAGCAGTTGCTTCACCCGCTCGCGTGCGAGCGGCTCATCGTCGATGACGACCGTTCGGATCATGAGGCGCAGTCCCTCGCCGGAAGTTCGATCGCGACGACGAACCCTTCACCCGTGCGCTCGAAACGCGTCGTCG
>DASVNL010000438.1:0-10937 GCA_036383875.1 Thermoanaerobaculia bacterium | reverse complement strand
GCTGACGGAGGATCGTAGTTCGAGAGCACGATGATTGTGTACGGTCCTTCGAGCTCGACGACTGCATTCGCGCCGGGTGTGCCGCCGCCCCATCCGACGCCGGGATGCTTGCCGATGAACGCGTCGAATGTTTTCTCGCCGAGGAGTTTCGGCAGCGCCTGCGTGAATCGGAAGAGATCGTTGACCGTCGAGTACGTGCCGCCCGCGGACGACCCGCGCGCCGGAAGCATGTCGTCGTTCGGCTTGCGATTCTTCGGCTCGCCCGTCATGCCGACCGCGCGATTCGGCGTCGCATCCGCGAGCGCGAACGCGTCGCTGCTGGTCATGCCTGCGGGTTTGTAGATGTGATTGCGAACGTAGTCGTACCAGGTCTCGCCACTCACCTTCTCGACGATCAGGCCGAGGACGATGTAGCCGGCGTTCGAGTAGCGGCGGCGCGTGCCGGGATCGAACTCGAGCGGCTGATCCGCAAACAACTTCGCGTAGTCCTGCAGCGTCTTCAGACTCGCGTGCGACGCCTGAAAGCGCTCGCCGAAAATGTCGCCCATGCCCGAGCTGTGGTCGAGGAGCTGCTGGATCGTCACCTCGTCCGCGATTTTCGACGGATAGTCCGGCAGATACGTGCCGACCGTTTTCGAGAAATCGAGTTTGCCCGCGTCGCGCAGTTGCATCAGCGCGACCTGCGTGAAGATCTTGCTGATCGAGCCGATGTTGAACTTCGTCTCCGCGTCGTTCCCCTTTCCGTACGACTTCACGGTCAGCGTCTTCCCGTCCTTCGCGATGAGCAGCGTGCCCGAGTAAAGATCGCGTTCCGCGAGGTCCGTCGCGAGCTTGTCGATCGACGCGAGCGCGTCGTCCGACTTCACGAGCTCCGGCCAGCCCTTCGTCCGCTCGCTCGTGTCGCCGCCGCCGATGCGGACCATCTTGCGCTGCGGCTGCTGCGCGAACACGCTCGCGGTGAGTAACAGAATCAGTAGATATCGCATGGATCTTCTCCTTCTCGACGAGAGTAGAAAGCGCTCGTTAAAAAGGTATGAAGAGGCGGACGATGAAGGCCGGCTTCTCGTAGCGGATGCTGCCGTCGTGCAATTCGACGAGCTGCTTCGCGATCGCCAGTCCGAGTCCCGCGCCGCCGGTCGTGCGCGAGCGTGATTCATCGACCCGATAGAAACGATCGAAGATTCGTTCCGCGTGCTCAGGCGCAACACCCGGGCCGTCGTCTTCGACGCGAATCTCGACCGCGTCGCCGTCGCGAGTCGCGACGACGTGCACGCGTGACTGCGCATGCGCGAGTGCGTTCACGACGAGATTGCGCACGACCTGCACGATGCGCCGCACGTCGACATGCAGTTCGAGCTCATCGTCGACGTCGTGCGTGAGCGTCTTGTCATGCGTCGGCAGTCCGCTCAGCGCGCGCTCGATGATCTCGATCACCGGCACGTACGTGCGTTCGAGCCGCAACTGTCCGGCGTCGGCGAGCGAGAGTTGCTGCAGATCGTCGACGAGGCGCGCGAGGTTCGTCGTTTCCTCTTCGATCGAGCCGAGGAACTTCGCGTCGGCGTCGATCACGCCGTCTTGTGCCGCTTCGATCTGCACGCGGATGTTCGTCAGCGGCGTGCGCAGTTCGTGCGCGACGTCGCTGACCATGTTTCGCCGCGCACGTTCGTTTCGTTCCAATGCCTCGGCCATCGAGTTGAATGCGCCCGCGAGCTCCGCGATCTCGTCGTTGCCACGCACGGGGACGCGTGCGTCGAAGCGACCACTCGCCAGTGCACGCGCGCCGCTGGTCAATTCTTCGACGGGGCGGAACACGCGGCGGAAGATCGTCAGCACGACGATCACCGCGAGCAGCACGCCGGCGCCGAGTCCGGCGACGAGCCAGCGATCGATGGAGATGCGGAACGACTGCCGCGCGTCGTTCGGCGCGGGCGGAATGAAGTAGATCGTCCCGATACCGGCCAGCTTCTGGCCACTGCCGCGCACGACGAGCGTCTCCACCCGTCCGCGATCGTTCGACGACAACTCGAGCGTTCCGTTCGGACGCCGCAGGATGCCGTAGCGGTCGAGGTCGTGCGGATAGCGCGCGACGATCCCGCCGCGCTCGCCGAACACGATCACGCGCATGCCGTACGCGCGGCTCGCGCGCTCGATCGACTCGGCGAGACGCGCGCGTCCGCCTTCGCGGATCAGCTCCATTGCCGCGCGCGCGTCGTTCTTGCGCTGCGTCACGAGGAAGCGGTCGAACTCGTGCTTTACCGTGATGCTCGAGAACACGCCGGCGGCGACGATCATCGACGCGAGGATGAGCATCATCGCGATCGCGAGGCGCCAGCGGAGCGAACGGACGATCATTTGGCGAACTTGTACCCGACGCCGAAGACGGTGACGATCGCCTTCCCTGCCTCGCCGAGTTTCTTTCTGAGGTTCATGACGTGCACGTCGACAGTGCGGTCGAGTCCTTCGTACTCCTGGCCCAGTGCGCGCTCGACGAGCTCCTGGCGCGTGAACGTGCGACCCGCGGCGCGTGCAAGCGCATCGAGCAAGCGGTACTCGGTCGGCGTGACGCTGACCGGCGCGTCGCCGATGCGGATCTCGCGATGCGAGCGGTCGATGGTGATGCCGCCGATCTGCATCACGTCTTCTTCCGACGCGCGCCGAAGCACCGCACGCACGCGCGCCATCAGCTCACGCGGACTGAAAGGCTTGGTCACATAGTCGTCCGCGCCGAGGTCGAGTCCGGTGAGCTTGTCGTCTTCGGTGCTGCGCGCCGTGACCATGATGATCGCGGGGCCGCCCGCGTCGCGAAGAGCGCGGCACACTTCGAGTCCACTCATCCGAGGAAGCATCAGGTCGAGGATGACGAGATGCGGCTCGCGTTCGCGCACCGCTTCGAGCGCCTGCACGCCGTCCTCCGCCGTCGCGACGTCGTAGCCGTCGCGCTGGAGATACAGCGCGACCATCGCGCGGGTTTTCGGATCGTCCTCGACGAGGAGAATGCGGCGCCGCATCGGGGAAGCATACGGGCCGCTATGAAGAAGTGGTGAAGGTCGATATATCATCCGCCGCCATGGACATTACGGTGCGGCATACGGGAGACGTGGCGATCGTCGACTTCAACGGTCGGATGGCGATCGGCGTCAGCGACACGATCCTTCCCCGGATCATCGGCGAGATCCTTCAGGAAGGATCGAAGAAGATTCTCCTCAATCTCTCGGACATGGATTACATCGACAGCAACGGACTCGGCGAGCTCGTGCACGCGTATCGCGAAGCCGGACGCCGCGGAGCGTCGCTGCGCCTGCTCAAGCCGCAGGATCGCGTCGCGAAGACCCTTCGCCTGACGAACCTGCTCCCGATGTTCAAGGTGTACGAGTCGGAAGAAGACGCGCTCAGCGCATTCGACGCGTAGCTACTCGCCGCTCGCGACCTTCTCGCCGCGCGCCCCGTCGGGCATGGCGAATCCCGTCGTCGCGTACTCCGTGCCGCGTACTTTTCGATACAGCGCCCAGTAGACGCTGAGGGACCGCTCGAAAACCCAGAGCGGTGCGAAGAGGCACGCGGACATCGGGAAGAAGGACGTCGCGCCGATGCGTCCGCGCGCCGCGAGTCCCACGGACGCGAATGCGATGACGCTGGCGTAGCCGCCGGCGAGTTGCAATCCGCCGAGGATGGCGAGGACGAGGAGCACGGGCACGAGGGAGAAGAAGAACGCGCTCTTCACGGGCATCGCGAAGTCTTCACCCGCGAGACGCGGACGCTGTTCGAGCCAGTCGCGGAATGCGCCGGGCTCGCGACGCACGAAGACATCCGTGGCCGCGTAGATTTCCGCGCCGCTCGCCGCGAGGCGGCGCACGGGATCGTCGTAGACGAGGGAGTTCGCGAGTCCGCGCAATGAGCGCAGTGCCGCGCGGCGAAATCCAAACGTCGTCCCGTGATCGGGCTGCGGTTCGATTCCGCGATGGACGAGCATCCGGCTCGCTTCGATGTTCCCCCACCACGGCAGCGGATCGAGGTAGTCCTGCGGCTCCACGACCTCATGCATCTCGAGCAACGCACACATCTGCCCAATCGCCTCGGCCGAATACCGCACATCCTCCGCCGCCACGATGACCTTCTCGCCTGGCGCATACGCCACCGCCGCGCGAATCACGTCGACGTTTCCGTTGACCGTGCGGTACTCGGAACGCACCGCCACATGCCGCCCCACCCAGCGAAGAATCCGCGCGTTGAGATCGAACTGCGCGCGCGGCGAAGGGTCGAGAATGACGACGTCACAGTTCGCGACGCCGAGGGTGGAGAGATAGGTGGCGAGGTCGCGGAGCTCGCTGGTCGTCGCACTCGTGCGTTCCACGGAAACGACGTACGAGCAGCGCCGATCGGAGGACGTTCTGTTTCGCATCGCGACTCCGAATAACAGCGAGGGGCGTGCCATCTGAGATCGGTTGGCGGTTGGCAGTTGGCGGGAGAACCGAAGTGCCATCGCTTGTCGTTCGTCGTTGGGCGGTGGTCCCCCGCCAACCGACAACTGACAACCGCCAACCGATCTCATGGCCCAACCCTTGCGAAATCCCCGAGCGAGTCCATCGAAAGGAATCAACGCAGTGCGTATCTGGCCAGGGCGACCTTATCCGCTCGGCGCTACATGGGATGGCGTCGGGACGAATTTCTCCGTTTTTTCCGAAGTCGCGACGCGCGTCGATCTCTGTCTGTTCGACGCGAATGACGTCGAGACGCGCATCGAGTTGCCGGAGTCCTCGGCGTTCATCTGGCACGGCTATCTGCCCAACATCGCACCGGGACAGCGCTACGGATTTCGCGTGCACGGTCCGTGGGATCCGGACAACGGACAGCGCTGCAATCCCAACAAGCTCCTGCTCGATCCTTACGGCAAAGCCGTACACGGCATGGTCCAGTGGGACGAGGCCGTGTTTCCGTATCACTTCGACAATCCCGAAACCTCGCGCAACGATCAGGACAGCGCGCCGTTCATGCCGAAGTCCGTCGTCATCCATCCGTACTTCGACTGGAAAGACGATCGCCGGCCGAACACTCCGTGGCACCAGACCATCATTTACGAAGTCCACGTCAAAGGCTTCACGATGCTCCATCCGGGCGTGCCGGAAAATCTGCGCGGCACCTACGCCGGACTCGCGCATCCCGCGGCGATCAAATACCTGCAGCAACTCGGCGTGACGGCGATCGAGCTCCTGCCCGTGCATCAGTTCATCCACGGCAATCACCTGCTCGACAAACATCTGCGCAACTACTGGGGCTACGACTCGATCTCGTTCCTTGCGCCGCACAACGAATACGCGGCCAGCGGTCAGAACGGCCAGCAGGTCACGGAGTTCAAGCAGATGGTCAGGGCGATGCACCAGGCGGGCATCGAAGTCATCCTCGACGTCGTCTACAACCACACCGCCGAAGGCAATCACCTCGGCCCCGTGCTCTCGATGAAGGGCCTCGACAACACCGCGTACTACCGCACCGTTCACGACAACCCGCGGTACTACATGGACTACACCGGCACAGGCAACAGCCTGAACATGCGGCATCCGCACGTGCTGCAACTGATCATGGACTCGCTGCGCTACTGGCACCTCGAGATGCACGTCGACGGCTTCCGCTTCGACCTCGCCGCGACGCTCGCGCGCGAGCTGCACGACGTCGATCGCCTCAGCGCGTTCTTCGACATCATTCAGCAGGACCCGTACATCTCGCAGGTCAAGCTCATCGCCGAGCCGTGGGACGTCGGCGAAGGCGGCTATCAGGTCGGCAACTTCCCGCCGCTCTGGTCGGAGTGGAACGGTAAGTATCGCGACGTCGTGCGCGACTTCTGGCGGGGCACCGATCAGACGCTCGACGATTTCGCGACGCGACTCACTGGCAGTTCCGATTTGTACGCGGCGAACGGACGCCGTCCCTACGCGAGCGTCAACTTCGTCACCGCGCACGACGGTTTCACGCTGCGCGATCTCGTGTCGTACAACGAGAAGCACAACGAAGCGAACGGCGAAGACAATCGCGACGGCGCGGACGACAACCGCTCGTGGAACTGCGGCGAAGAAGGTCCGAGCGAAGACCCGCAGGTCAACGCGTTGCGCGCGCGGCAGCAGCGCAATTTCCTGACGACGCTCTTCCTGTCGCAGGGCGTGCCGATGATCACCGGCGGCGACGAATTCGGACGGACGCAAGGCGGCAACAACAACGCGTATTGCCAGGACAACCCGACGTCGTGGTTCGACTGGGCGCACATGGACAACGGGCTGCGCGCGTTCGTCGGACGGGTGATTCAGTTCCGCAAAGAGCACGCGGTCTTTCAACGCCGCCGCTGGTTCCACGGTCGCACCGTGCGCGGCACGGACGCGACGGACATCGGCTGGTTCAAACCCGACGGGCAGGAGATGACGGACGAGGACTGGGGCGCAGGCTACGCGCGCACGGTCGGCGTGTTCCTCAACGGGACAGGAATCCCCACGCCCGACGAACGCGGCGAGCCGATCAGCGACGACAGTTTCTATCTGCTCTTCAACGCGAACTACGAGCCGATGGCCTTCACCCTCCCCGACGGTCCCTGGGGCCAGCGCTGGCAAAAGGTGATCGACACGAACGAGCCCGTCCCCGACCTGCGCGAGCACCGCGACTGGGAAGCGGGCC
The DNA here is from genome assembly GCA_036383875.1 of Thermoanaerobaculia bacterium. Lineage (GTDB taxonomy): Bacteria > Acidobacteriota > Thermoanaerobaculia > Gp7-AA8 > Gp7-AA8 > QHVT01. The sequence continues at coordinate 4,280 of DASVNL010000438.1, read as the reverse complement.
AGCAGATCCGCGTGGAGGCGTACTCCGTGATGGTGTTGCGGCGGAGCGCGTAGTGCTCCGCGCTTGAGGGCCGAGGGCAAAGGGCCGAGGGCCGAGGGGTTCGTCGCGAGAGCCATGGACCTCGCGCTGAACCACAGGCGACGGCCGCACGTTTCGCGACGACCTCCCGCGGCCCTCTGCCCTCGGCCCTTGGCCCTCAAGCGCGCACCGCGCGCGCCCTGCGATACCATCCGGTCGCCGAATGCGTCATAGTCGGCGGCTGGTATGCGAGTTCGAAATCCATTCGTTCAGTCCGTCATCCTGATCGCGGTCGCGGCGATCATCGCCGTCGTCGCGAACGGGTTCGCGTCGCGCACGCGGCAGATGAAGCTCGTCGGGTTCTATCCGAACGCGCTCAAAGTTCCGCCCGCAGCGCCCGTGCGCGTGCCGCCGCCTCCGCGGACGGAGACCGCCGTCGACGTGCCCGTCGCACCGCAGACGATGACCATCGAGCCGGTCACCGGCACCGTCGCGACATCCACCACAACGACAACCACCACCATCGCGCCGACGACCACGACGACGACAAACGTCGCGCCGGAAAAGCCGGCCGCCGTCGCGAAGCCTGCAGCCCCGAAAGTCGATCTCTCGAAGTTCCAGCCGCATCCCGACAAGCCGTACGTCGAGATCACGGGCGATGACACCGCGGCGCTGTACGCGTCCGGCGCGCTCTTCCTCGACGCGCGTCGCACGTCCGTGTACGAGGCCGGACACATCGCCGGCGCGCGCACGTACTCCGTGTGGGAAGCGGACATCGACGACAAGGTGAACAAGCTCTTCGAAGAGCGCAGCGATCCGGCCGAGCAGAACAAGCCGATCGTCATCTACTGCTCGGGCGGCGCGTGCGAAGACTCGCACATGCTCGCGCAGAAGCTGTGGGGCATTCAGTTCAACAATGTGTACGTCTACAAGGACGGCTTTCCCGACTGGCAGCAACGCGGGGGCGCGGTGAAGACGGGAGCCACTCCGTAGGAAGCCGCGTCGATTACACTAACTCCATCTCGAAGGAGAAAAGGAGTTACGACGATATGGCTTACCGGAAGTATTTGCTTCTCGCCGCTCTTGTCCTCGCAGTGCCCTTCTTTGCGCCCGGAGACGCGCTCGCCGGCCACGACAACCTCACGACCTACTACACCGGAAGCTGTCCCTACAACCTCACGTACAACGGCTATCACTACACGGAATGCGACAGCACCACGTCGCAGGATGGAACGCTCGACGGAACCTGGAAGAGCGAAGACTGGTACGACTGCCAGGAAGCCACGTTCATGTACTGGTGGTACGAGAAGTGTAACGGGACGTGGGTTCTCCGCTACGGCAACTCCATCAACCAGTGGCCACTCCCGGAGCAATGCCACTGCACTTAGACGCGCTTCCAAGTCTTCTCTCCGGACACCCGGGGAGAAGACTTGCACCTTCGATGCGCATCGGTCGGAACCATGCACGCGCTCGTTCGTCCGATAAGATGCGTTGCGAATGAAAGACTGGTTCACCTCAGAATGGCTCACCGTCCGCGTGCAGATCGCACTCGGAGCGATCTTCGTCGTCGCCGCGTGGCCGAAGATCGTCGATCCGCCATCGTTCGCGCACATGATCTACAACTACCGCATCGTGCCCGGCGGTCTGGTCAACCTCAGCGCGCTGGTGATGCCATGGGTCGAGCTGCTCTGCGGACTGGCGCTGATTCTCGGCGTTTGGGTGAAGCCGGCACGCTGGCTCGTCACCGCCATGCTCCTCGTCTTCATCATCGCCATCAGCATCAACCTCGGGCGCGGCAACGCCATCGACTGCGGCTGCTTCGACGTCTCCGCGGCCGGCAAGACGCACGAGGAGCGCATCCGCGACATGTGGATCGTCGTCATCCGCGATCTCGGAATGTTGCTGATGTGTGCACAGATCGCACTATCCGAACGGTTCCGGCGCCGTATCGCAGTCGAGTAGAGTGCGGCTGCAACGAGCGAGTCGCTCACGGCTCGTTCGTCCGGAGGATACGTGCGCGTTCTCACCACCCTGCTGTGCCTGTTCGCGGCGCTGTTCGCATACGCTGCGCCCGTGCAACTCGACACCCTGAAAAAGGGCGACGTCGCGGACGGTTTCCGCGCTGAAGCGCTGTACCTGAATGACGCGGGCAAGCCGATCGGCGCGCGCTTCACGCATCGGCGCAGCGGGTTCACGTTCGACTACCTGCAGATCGAGTCCGTGCCGCAGGGCTACACGTGGGTGAACTCGATCCCGGTCGGCGATCAGGGGGAGCCGCACACGCAGGAACATCTGCTCCTCGGCAAAGGCACCACCGGCCGCGCGTTCGCCGGACTCGACACCGTCTGGCTCGCGACGTCGACGGCGTTCACACAACAGTGGCGCACGAGCTATCACTTCAACACCACGGCCGGCAAAGACGTCTTCTTCGATCTCTTCGCCGCCGAGTTGAACGCGCTGCTCCATCCGAACTACACCGATGAAGAGATCCGCCGCGAAGTGCGCAGCTTCGGCGTGACGTCGAACCCTGACGGCTCGCTGCGACTCGAAGAAAAGGGCTCGGTCTACAACGAGATGACCAGCTCGAGCGCGAATCGCTATTCCGTGCTGTATCGCGCGATGGGACATCTGGTCTACGGCAAGAGCCATCCCCTCGCCTACAACTCGGGCGGCGCGCCTTCGGGCATCCGCACGATGAAGCCCGAGGACATTCGGAACTTTCATAAGGCGAACTACTACCTCGCGAACATGGGAACGATGGTCGCGTTTCCGAAGAGCGTGCCGCTGAGCGAAGTGCTGCAGCGCACCGACGCGATTCTGAAGAAAGTCGAGACCGAGCCGAAGTCGCGCGAGTCGACGACGACGAAACCGTTCCCCGCGCCGCAGGCCGCGCAAGCCGGTGCGATCACGATCGCCGAGTATCCGCACAAGAACGACCAGAACCCCGGCAGCCTCGGCATCGTCTGGCCGGCAACCCGAATGAGTCTCGGCGTCGAGGATCTGATGCTGCTCGAGCTCTTCGGCGAAACGTTTGCCGGCGATGCGACGACGAACCTCTACAAACTCTTCATCGACAGCAAGACCAAAGTGATCGACACCGGCGCAACGAGCGTCTCGGTGAACGTCGATCACGATCTTGGACATCCGGTTGCGATCATTCTCGACAACGTTGCGGTCACGAGCCTGACCAGCGAGAAGATCGCGGAGATCCGCGCGAAGATCACCGCCGAGCTCGCGCGCATCGCGGCGTTCCCGGACGACTCCGCGGAGGTGAAGGAGTTCAACGCGCGCGTGCTGAGCCGCGTCAGCGAGACCGAGCGCCAGCTCGCGCAGTTCGTGAACTCCCCGCCGTCGTGGGGCGCGCGCTCGACGTACTCCGCGTGGATGGACCAGCTCCTCCTGCTCGAGCGCATCCCCGACTACAAGAAGTCCGTGACCCTCGGCCCGCAGATGAAGAGCATCCGCGCGCAGCTCGGCAGCGGCAAGAACATCTGGCGCGATGCTCTCACGCGCTGGCAGCTCACCGGCGTCACGCCGTACGGCGCGGCCGCGCGTCCGAGCTCCGCGCTCTTGCAGCGCGAAGAGACCGAGCGCACGCAGCGCGCCGACGCGGAAACGCAACGCCTCGCGAAGCAATACGCGATGACCGACCTCCAGGCCGCGCTCAAGCGCGCGCAGGCCGATCAGGATGCGGAAGCGGAGCGAATCGAAGAAGAAGCGAAGAAGATCAAGCCGACGGAGTTCGTGAAGAATCCGCCGCTGACCCTCGACGACACGCTGCAGTACACGCAGACGAAACTCGGCGCGGGCGTCCCGATCGTCACGTCGACGTTCGACAACATGTCCAGCGCGACGCTCGGCCTCGCGCTGCGCGCGGACCGCGTGCCGTACGAACAGCTCCGCTATCTCTCGCTCCTGCCGATCCTGCTCACGCGCAGCGGCGTGATCGAGAACGGCAAGCCGGTGTCGTACGAGGAGATGTCGGAGCGACTGCGCAACGAGATCCTTCGTCTCGACGCGAGCTTCTCGACGAATCCGCGCACGCAGCGCGTCGAGCTTTCACTGCGCGGCGCGGGCATCGGTGCGACTGAGGCGAAGCGCGCGATCGATTGGATGACGCTCGTGCTGCATCACCCCGACTGGCGTGTCGAGAACCTGCCGCGCATCCGCGACGTCGTCGATCAGGTGCTGAGCGGACTGCGCAACTCGATGGCGGGCTCGGAAGAGTCGTGGGTCAACGACCCCGCGACGGCGTATCGCCT
>DASVNL010000437.1:0-4996 GCA_036383875.1 Thermoanaerobaculia bacterium | reverse complement strand
TACGCGTTGCTGATGGATCAGCAGACGTACAGCAATCATCTCTACCTGTTGTTCCTCGTCACGCTGCTGCTGACGATCGCCGACAGCGGTGCTGCGTGGTCGCTCGACGCTCGCCGCCTCGCGACGCGCACCGATGTCGCGGCGTGGCCGATCCTGCTGCTGAAGATTCAGATCACGATCGTCTACATCTTTTCGGCGCTCGCGAAGATCACGCCGGCGTACCTTGCGGGCGAGATCCTGAGGCAGAGTCTGAAGCAAGGCGGCTGGCTGACCGTGCCGATGTCGTGGCGTTCACCGGCGACGATGAGCGCGCTCGCCGTGATGTCGATCGTGGCGGAGCTCTTCATCGCCCTCGGACTGTGGTCGCGACGCCTGCGCGTTTTCGCGATCCTCGCCGGGATCGGATTTCACGTGCTCATCCTCGCGCTCCTCGATTCGAGCCGGCTTTCGCTGGCGATCTTCGCGCTGGACATGTTCGCGGTGTATCTGCTCTTCGTGGATGCCGCGCTCTGGCAGCGGAGCATTCAGAACAACGTGGATTCTTGAGCCGCGCTCTAGTTCGTCGCGCCGCTTTCGACCGACTGGAAGAAGGTCGTTGCTTCGAGAACGTCGACTGGGGCTGAGATCGTCGGAGCGACGAACAGCTTCTTCGTGGGAGTCTGCTCCGTTACGACTTCCGTGGTCTCGAGCTCATGATCAACCATCTGGCACCTCCGCGCCCTTCCAATGTAGCGGACAACGGCGTGCCGCCCAGAAAGACCGTCCACCAAAATTAGCATGTGCCTGAACGTTCGGTCAACGAGAGGATGTGGCGGTTTTCAATGGAGATGATCCTTCTTTCCCAGCAGGCGAAACGGCCGGGCGAGGTAGTAGAGGAACTGCAGCGATCGAGGAACGCGAATCGCGCGGACGTCCGCTTCGGTCGGCGTCAGTAAGTGGTGCAGATAGTTCCACTTGGCCGCCACGCGGGGTCGCATGAGGAGGTTGAATCGCAAGCCGCTGATCATGCCGGGCGGCCGAGGAGGATCGCGGAAGATGACGCGCTTCGCCTGGCTCGCGAGACGCGTGATCGCGCGATCCGCATCGATCGCTGATCGGACGAAATCCGGCAACGGCGCATCGAGGAGTTCCGCGGCCAGTAACAGTCCGACGAGCAGCATGCGCTGTTGGCCGATGCGCTCCGCGCGCGCCAGAAGCTCGCGACACTGCAATCCCGGATGCGCCGCGATCCACTCCGCGATGTCGCAAACCCACGCGAGCCGTTCCCAAAGATGCTTCGAGCCATGCACGCACAGCGACAGCAGCATGTCCTCGGGTGCAAGCGTCAGCATCTCGCTGCCGCCCACGCGCTGCATCGTCGCGTGACTCCACAGATCCTCGGCGGCCAGTTCCGCAGCGAAGCGCTTCGATGCGACTTCCCAATGCAGCTCGACGATCATTCGTCCATCGTCGCGTTTGAAGACGAGATCGTGTTGCGTGCGGATCAGGAACGCGAGCTGGCCGGACGTCACCGCGGGTTCGAGTCGATATCCGAGTTGTGTGAGTGTGCCGTGCGCGCGTTCGACGTCGTCCTTTCGGACGATGACGTCGAGATCGACGAAGCGGCGCAGCGAGAGATCGCCGTAGCCCGCAATCGCGAGCACCGGACCTTTGTACGGAATCGCGGTGATGTCGTCGTCCGCCAGTGCGCGGAGCACGCGTTCGAGCTCGCCGAGGAGAAACAGATTCCGTGCGGTGTTGCCTTGATACTGCTCCTTCAGCCGGTCGAGCGACTCGCGTGGAACTTCGTGTGGAACCAACGCTGCGAGGTGCCGGTAGAGCAGCGGAAAGAGCGAGTGCCGTCGTCCCAGAGCGACGACCGCCTTCCAGTCCAGAGAAGTCTGCGCGAGCTGCTGAACGATGGCGGCGTGCGGTTCGTCCATGCGCGATCGCGCACAGGCGAGCAGCAGCTCGTACTCGGGGCTCAGCGACGCCCGGCTGGGAGGTCGATCCATGATCGGTTGAAGCGTCAGCGCGCACCCCAAAAGAAAACAGGCCGCCCGGCGAACCGGGCGGCCATCAGTGATGTGACTTGAATGGTCGCGTTACGGCAGTGCTTCGACGTTGACGTAGAACTTGAAGAGGCCCGTCTGCTGGATGCCGAGCAGGAAGCGCATGTCGAGGGTCGCGCCGTTGGCGAGCGGCGTGGCCAGCGTGACCGTGCCGGACGACATCGACGAGTTGAACCCGCCGCCGTTCGGCTGGCTGGGCGGCTGTTCGAGGGTCGTGCCCTGAACGGTGACGTTGCTCGTGCCCGAGCTGCAGGGCGGACGGTCCACGGTAACGACGACGGCCGTCGAGGTGCGCGGACGAAGGTCGGCGGTGCCCGAGGGCGCAGGGAAGGTCGTCAGGTCAATGACGCGCCAGCGGAGGCGGGTGACGTTTCCGCCGGTGTTGTTCGTCACCGTGCGGCGGATGTCGAGGGTGCCGAAGGTCGAGTTGTTCGCCGGGTCGGACGTGAAGTCGCGAACGCGATTCGGAGGCGACGAGCCCGCGACGCACGTGTCGAGAAGATCGACGGCGAAGGAGGCGTTGCGCTGGATCGGCGAGGAGAGGTTCTCCGGTCCCGGTGCGCCGAGGCGCTGGCCGGCGCCGGCCGACGTGCCGTTGGTGTCGACGAAGATGAAGTCTGCGGCGTTGTTGTTCGTGTCCTGCGGCGTGGAGATCGTGCACGGTCCCATCGTGGTGATGGAGCCGGCCTTGCCGCAGTTGTCGCGGTAGAACGAGTAGTCGATCGAGAAGGGGGTCAGCGCCGGATAGCCCGTGCCCTCTTTGTAGGTCGTGTTCGCTTCACTCGTCGATCCGACCGCATCGAGGCGATTCGCCAGAGTGAAGTCGACGGCGACGCTCGTGTTGAAGATCGCGATGCCCGCGTTGTCCGGGATGTCGGTCGTGTACGTCGCGTCACCCGTGGCCGTCGTGCCGTTGCCAGCCGGATACGAAGCGAGCGAGTAGCCGACGCTGTTCACGCAGAGGTAATGGCCGCGGTTCGGAATGACCGTGCCGTTCGGAACGACGCAACGAGCCACGCCGTTGGATGCTGCAACCGCGTATCCGGTGCCGCCACCGGCGACCGTGTGATCGGCGCCGCTGTTGTTGTAGAGCTCGATGAACTCGTCGTTGGCGCCGTTGGGGCCGCGCACGCGGAACTCGCTGATGATGAGCTGTCCGAATGCGGCCGGAACCGCCAGAAACAGGCTCAGTCCAACGAGACCCAGGCTGAGCATCTTGAGACGTGTTGCCTTACCAAGGCTGGGTTTGAACACTTTCATGCCTTTTCTCCTTACCCCCATCCCTCGACGACAGTTTACTGCAGGTTTCCGGAGACTCACCAGTGCGAGATTGAAGGTCGTTGCACATTATTCTGTTTCCATTGGGCTTTGTCGATGCGTGACCGGAATCACCTCGGCGATGCGAAACGCCCGTCGCTGACGGACTCCGCCGACGGCGCAAAGTGTGCTTCACTGCGCGCCGGAGGAAGTAAAGAATGCGTCATGTTCTGACTGGGCTCTTCGTGCTTCTCGTGTCCCTTCCCCTCTCCGCAGCAAAGGCGCAGTACGAGTACTACGTCACCGGCAGTTCCGCAGACGTCACCACCCCAACCACAGCCGGCACCGTCCTGATGGGCGGCGGCTCGGATGTCGCGGCGGCGTTCCAGTGGATGATCAACAAGTCGGGCGGCGGCGACTTCGTCGTCATCCGCGCGACCGGCACCGACGCCTACAACCCGTGGATCGCGGGTCTCGGCACGGTCAACTCGGTCGAAACGTTGATCATCAAGTCGCGCGCGGCAGCGGCGGATCCGTTCGTCGTCGCGAAGATCCAGAACGCGGAAGCGTTGTTCATCGCGGGCGGCGATCAATCGGACTACATCAACTTTTGGAAGGGAACCCCGGTCGCCACGGCGATCGACTACGTCGCGAACGTGAAGCACGCCCCAGTCGGAGGCACGAGCGCAGGTCTCGCAGTCCTCGGAAAGTTCATCTACACAGGCTCGGCCGGCTCAGTCACGTCCAGCACGGCGCTCGCTGATCCGTATCACCGCTACGTGACTCTCGATCGCGACTTCGTCACGATCGCGAATCTCGGTAGCGTGATCACCGACTCGCACTTCGTCACGCGCGACCGGATGGGCCGTCTGGTCGTGTTCATCGGACGCATCATCAAAGACGGTTGGGCTTCGTCCGCGCGTGGCATCGCCGTCGATGAGGCAACTGCAATTCTCGTCGAGGCGAACGGCTCGTCGACACGCGTCGGTTCCGGCGCGGCGTACTTCGTGTCGTCGAACGGCGTGCCTGCGGTTTGTGTGTCAGGAACGCCGCTGACGTACACAGGTCTCCCTGTCTACAAGGTGAGCGGCGCCGCGACGTTCAATCTCGCAACGTGGACCGGGTCCGGCGGAACGTCGTACACGGTGAGCGTCAACGCGGGCGCAATCAGCTCGAGCAACGGATCGATTTACTAACAACGCCGAGGAGGGCAGGCGATGGCCTGCTCTCCTCAGCTCTCCGGCTCGATCGTGTAGTCGAAGTGATAGAGGTGCTTCCCTCCTTCGATCACGATCTGCATCGTTCCGGTAATCCCCTTCAACTGCTCCGTTCCCGAATCCGGAACGATTTTGATTTCCAACCGGAAATCCCCGCCCTTGCGCATCGTGCCGTTGTGGATCAGTGAGAACGATCCCTTGCGCCCCTGCAGCGTCCCGGTCACCCGCTCGACCGCGACGTACGCGCCCGACCCCTTGACCGTCCCGTCGACGCTCATCATCTCGCCCGCGCTCGTCCCCACGAGATCGCCACTGAACGTCTTATCCAGCGACAACCGCGGAAACCGCCCCTCCTGCGCAATCGGCGCGACCTTCACCTCGAACGTCCCACTCGCCCGTTCCTTCATCGCCACCCGCTTCTCCTCCGCCGCAACCCCAGCCACCAGTACGACCGCCAGCGCGACGCTCATC
>DASVNL010000436.1:0-7393 GCA_036383875.1 Thermoanaerobaculia bacterium | reverse complement strand
AGAGATCATCGACGGCGCGCTCGTTCGGATTCACGACGTTCGCGCGAACGCCCGCTTCTTCGAACGCCGCGGCGAAGAGCTCCTTGCGATATCCGTAGTGCGTGCACACCAGCGCCGCAACCACCGGCGCGTTCACATCCGACATCTTCGCGATCGCGGTGCGCACCCAGTGTCGGATCTCCGCGTTGGTCTTCGTTCCTTCGCGATCCTCTGAGATCGTATCGGCTAGTCCCGGACACGCCTGACTGACGATGCGCGACCGCGCGACTCCGCGCTCGGTGAGCAGTCGCGGATACGTGCCCGCATCGATCGTGGTCTGCGTTCCGAACAACATCGCGACGCTCGACGGATCCGCTTCGAGCTCGCGAAGCATCAGCGACGTCGCGGTCTCGACGATTCCGTTCACCGCGACCGGCGCGTTCGCGAAGAACTGCGTGTCGGGCAGCAACACCGAGAGCGTGTTGCACGCGATGTAAATCGAAGCCGGTGCGAATCGCTCGGTGACGTTGCGCAGAAAACGATCGAACGTCGCGAGCTTTTCTTCACGCGTCGCCATCGAGTTGTAGCCGTAGTCGTTCGCGGGCGCGGCGTTCGCGAACGTGAACTGCACGGGCTCGCGCACGCCGTGCGTGCGCACGAAGCGCTCCGCGTACGCGACGACCGAGAGTCCGCCGACGCCGGAGTCGGTGATGAGGATGTGCATCAGCGTGCCTCGAGCTCGAACCGGCCGGTCATGAGGTCGATGAGGATCGGGACGTGGCGATCTTTCAACGTGTACAGCGACGCGTCCTCGAGCTCGAGCGTCACGAGGTTGAGTCCGCGCTCGCCGGCCCACGTGCCCATCGAGCCCGGCGTCGGATAGCCGATCTCGGTGAGGAAGGGGAGCGCGCAGCGATCGGCGAGTTGCTTGCCGAGGTGCGAGGCGCCGGAGTCGTCGACACAGGCGAGGGCGGAGTGAAGCGAGACCACCGCGCGCGGCTTCAATTGATCGATCAGCGCGATGAGGGCCTGCGTTTCAGGTTCGGACGCGGGCGAAGGTCCCGGACTGAGCGCGATGTCGCGCGCGTCGTTCGCGCGGCTCTTGTAGAACACCGGATCGGGACGCCAGTTCGACGTCGGAAAGTTGCGATTGAGATCGATGCCGCGCACGTTGCCGCGCGTTCCGCGGACCGTGCCATCGGGATTGCCGCACAGAATCACGGCGGCCTGCAGATCGCCGCGCGGCAAGCATCGCAGCGCTTCCGACACCGCAACGGTCGTCTCCGTCTCGTCGCCGTGAATCGCCGCGAGAATCAGGATCTCGGGAAGGCCGCTGTCGGGCAGAAAGACCGTCAGCGGGCTGCCGTCGACTGAGCTGCCGTACACCGAGCTGGCGTGGCGGATCACTCCGCGTTCGCCTCGCGCAACCAGTCGCTGTTCCGTCGTTTCGTGCACCGCGCCTCCAGGTTCCGATTTGATCACGCCGATAACCGCGAACGCGGCGCGTCAAATCCCTGAGCCTCGATGTCATCGCGCCTGGAAGCGAATGGTCGCGTTGTTTTCTCCAGTCAACACCTTGACTGAAATCGGCGCCTCGAACTCCGACGCGAACTCGAAAATCATCTGTCCCTCGGCGATGGTCCGATACGGCCAGAACTCGTAGGTCCCCGGCGGGATGCGCTGCAGCGAAACGTTGCCGTCGTCGTTCGTCGCGAGCGAGAGGCCACGACTGCCGAAGAGTCGCGCGATCTCGGGCGGGACGATCTTGCCGTCGATGCGCATGAGCAAATGCAGATCCGCGAACGCCACGCCCGCGTCGGACTTGAGCGCGAGTCGCAGCGACGACGATCCCTCGGGCACGCGAATCGTGAGCCGCTCCGGTCCTTCCAATCGCTCGACGGCGATCGAGCCTTCTTTCGGGAGCACGTACACCGAGCACGATCCGCCGCGCGGCGACGCGACGTCCGCTCGCCCCTCGGCGTTCGTGGTCGATGTCGCCTTCACGTCGCCGTTGCACGACGTGACGACCGACGCGCCGTCGATCGGATGTCCGCGCGAGTCGACGACGCGAATCACGCGCGGCTCGCCGTGCGTGAGCTTGAGGTCGATTTCCTTGCTCACGGAGGCGCCGTGCAACTCGAACCGCGCGGCGTCGCTGTCGAGGTACGTCGCGGCGCGCGCGGCCAGCGTGTGCGAGCCTTCGCGCACGCCGAAGAATTCGAACTGACCGTCGGGCGCGGAGCGCGTGCGCATCGTCAGCGTTGATTCAGCGCCTTCGGAGCGAAGGCTGATCTGCGCGCCGGCGAGTGGTTTCCCGTCGTCATCGAGGACGCGCCCGCGAATGTGCCGATCGGGGACGTCGATGTTCGACGCGTCGGCAGCAAGCCAGATGTTGATGCGATGCGGCGCGGCGAGGCGATCGCGCCACACGCTGGCGATGTAGCGCGCGGGCTCCCACAAATCGCCGGCGAACTTGCCTTCGTCGTCGGTGTGGACTTCCGTGCGCCAGCGAAGCTCATCGTGCGTGAGCGCGATCTCGGCGCGGATGATCGGCTCGCCGGCGAGTGTCGCGCGCAGCACGGTCTTCGACTTCGGAATGACGAGTTGCAGCGTGCCGCCGTTTGCGCCGAGGTTTCTCTTTGCGCTGATGCGTTGCAGCGGTTGCGGTCCGCTTGCGAGCACGAAGTAGAGCCCTTCTGCGAGGTCGAAACTCGCCGACGATTTTCCGGCCGCGAGTGTCTTTTTCGCTGCCCAGTCGGGAGGCTTGCCATCGCTGCGCGGGGCGACGGCGATCTCGAGCGGGCCGGTGAACCCTTGTCGATTCACCTCGACTTTGAGCGTCGCGGCGGAGAGCGTCAGATCGAACAGCAGGAACGCGAGAATGACGAACGTGCGCATGTCGTGACCTCCGGAAGTGGCGATCTCCCCCGCGGTCGCGATGTCGATTTGAAGTTACTTCTGCGCAGCCGGTTGAGCCGTCTGAACTTCGGCCACCATGGCCGGCGACGTCACGGTCTTCGAGTCCAGCGTGGGACGGTCGATCTCGATCGACACGACCTTCCACTCCGCGGCGACCGTCGACTGCTGCGAATGCCCGATGCAGTAGCCGGGATATGTGTCACATCCGGTCTCGGTATAGGTGCACCGCTCTCCGCTGTACGGCGACCAATAGCATTCGCCGCTCCAGTAGTCACAGCCTTCGCACTGCGGCGCCGCGAACGAGGGCGTCGCGGCAAGCAGCAACAGCGTACAGACCAACAGGATCCTGACTTTCATCATCTCCTCCTTGAAGCGGGAAAGATCGCCATACGGCAGTATGGATCAAAGGAGAAGATTATGGAAGGACGGCATGCGCTACAAGCTGGCTCTGCGGCGCGACTCGGCGAGCATCGGCCCGAGCAGTTTGTCGACGTCGTCGCGCGTGTCGAGCGTGATGCCCAACAGGCGCGCACTCGTGAGGAATCGTCCCTCGCGGATGAGAAAGAAGACGCCGATCCGCTGGCCGTCTTTCTCGATGAACCACGCGCTGCGATCGTCGCCGGCGAGGAGGCCGGGCGCGGGGACGTGCGACGCACCGTCTGCGCCCAGCTTCGCCGTGATCTTATCCATCTGGTACATGCGGCGCGCACTCGCGGCATCCGGCAGGATCACGAGTCGCGAGTACAGTGAAAGGCCAGGCTCACTCGCTGGCTCGTACACATAGAGGACGAATCGATTTCCGTTTCCTTGCCGGAGCGATGTCCAGGTCTCAGCCTTGAGATCAACAGCTGGTCCTCCGATTCTCGCAAGGTCCGCCGCGGTGACCACGAGCCGCTTGTCGCCCTCGGCGATCGGTGCTTGATCCTGCACCGGCTTGGCTTGCTGAATCACGCGCCAGCTCATCACGACCACCGCACCGGCGACAGCGACGAACGCGAGGACGCCGCCGATGACGAGTGCGACCACCCACTTCCGATTTGCCATCGTCACTGCCTGCTGTTTCGATCGACGCGTTCGCGCAGGTCGCGGACGTTGGCCGCGAGCGTGGTGAGCTCGTCACGCATGCGCGCCATGTCGTTGCGCGATTCGCTGCGCAGCGAGCGCATCGCCGCGAGGATCGCGCGATCGACGCCGAGTTGCTGGACCCAGTACACGCGCATGCAGCGCAGCACGAGGCGTCGCAGCGGCGTGACGAGGCGTTGCATGCGCGAGGGGAGGTTCGCGCGCGGCGAGCCGAGGAGTGCTTCGACGGCTTTGGCGTCGGCTTCGAAGCGTGACGGCGTGATCGGCTCGATCGGGGCGATCGCGGGTGCGGGCATCGGTCGCATCGGACGGCTCTCCTTCAGTAGACGGCGCAGCAGCGGTCCGCGTGCGGCGGGTCCGTGCAGCGTTTCGATGTCGGCGCGTGCGCGTGCGCCTGTCGCCGCGGCGCCCTCGTGATCGGTGAAGACGCGACTCATTTGTTCTGCAGCCGCGGCGATGTCGGGCTCGGCCCAGTGCGAATGTGGCGGATACGGCGGCGCGTCATCGCCGACTTCCACGAGCGTCGCGGGCACCAGATAGCTGTTCGATTCATTCGTGAATTCGAGCGTCGAGGAGTAGGCCGTGCTAATGACCGGCTTGCCGAGCGCCATCGCTTCAGCGACGGTCAGCCCGAATCCCTCGGAGCGATGCAGCGAAACGTAGCAGTCGCAGGCCTCGAGCATCGAGAAGTATTCGTCACTCGTCACGTACGCATCACGGATGACGATGTTCCTGCAGCCGCGTGCAGCCGCGCGCAACGCCTCGCACTCGGCTTCGTGCCGGTCCGCGTTCGTGGTCTTGATGAACAGCGCGACGTCGCTGCGATCGCCGAACGCCTTACGAAACGCGGCGACAACGGCAAGCGGATTCTTGCGACGGAAGACGCTGTCGTAGTCGTAGCAGAAGAGGAACAGGAAGCCTTCCGGCATCCCGAGCTCTGCGCGCGTTCGACGTCGAACCTCAGGCACGACGACTGGCAACGGAAACGCGCGCACCGGTTTCGTCACGCCGCGCTTCAATGCCTCGGCCGTGAACGCGCTGATGCCCCAGACCTCGTCGAAATAGCGTTCGCTCGCAGCCATCGCGGGAGGAAGATCGTCGACTTCCCACGCCCACAATCCGATGTTGCGCGCGTCCGGCACGAGTTGCTCGCCCATGCTCGCGAAGAACAGCGGCACCTGGTCCGCGTTGACGCAGATCAGGTTCGTGTCGAACGACGGAGTCGCGGTACCGCGATCGTCGAACGCGCGTTGCTGCCTGCTGATCGTTTGCGTGAACGGCACGACCGCGTACGGAATCCTTTCCGCGATGAGGGCGGCGACGACGGATCGCACGATCTGCCCGGTGCCGCTTTCGGCGAACGCGTAGCCGTACACGTTGACGCCCGCGCTCAGTTTCTTGCTACGCACCGCCGGCGTGACGACCTCCGGAGTCGCGGGAGGAATGAGCTGCGGAGGAATGTCGTGCTCGTGTATGCCCTGCGTACGCACCCAGTGGAGATAGCGCGTCGCATCGGCGGAATCGATGCGCGGAAACGCGATGCGCAAGTCCGCGCGATCACTCCAGATCTCGCCGAGCCACGCAGGAACGCCCGGCGCATGCGGCGAAGGCCGTTGCAGTCGTTGGATGACGTCGTCCGCACCTTCGCGGGAGAACGGATTCGGAAACGACGGCGTCGCGTCTGCGGCTTCATCGTCGATGTACGTGCGGCGCAGCACCTTGCGCGTCCGCGCGTCGAGAACGAGTCCGTCCGCGGTTCTCGCGAAGCCGTACGGCATCGCACTCGACTCGGCGAAGCCCGCATTCACGAGCGCGTTCGCGTAACGTTCGCACAGTTCGGCGATGAGCGGCGACTCGCTGAGTCGCACGCGGAGAGCCTGGTGCTGATGTTTCGACAGCAGGTGCGGCGCGTTTGGAGAAAAGCCGCTGAAGTGGAAGAAGCGCAGCGGACTGCCGTTGACGGCGAGGGTGTCGCCGTTGTGAGTGAGCTCGCGATGCGGCAGGTTCCAGTACGCGACGTTGTAGCCGGGATCTTTGAGGATGAACGGCTCGAAGAGCGCGGGTGCGAAATCGATCCAGCGCTGATCGACGAACAGTCCGGCGGCCGGATCGTTCAGACAATCGCGGCGCAGGCGTTCGCGCCACCACGGAAGAAACGTCGTCGCCATGTCGGCGGAGAGTGCGAGAAACCCGAGGTTGTAGATGCCGGCGAGAAGGAGATCGCGTTCGTTCGGACGCTTGTCGTCGTCGGGCAGCGGCTCCGTGATGTGCGGCGTGAGCACCATCCCGTGCTTACGCGTCAGCGCTTCGAGAGGTCCGAGGGAGTCGAACACTTCGATGTCGGGATCGAGGTAGATCGCGACGGACGCGCCGTGCGCAAACAGATATTCAAAGACCCACGGTTTGACGGCGGTCGCAAACTCGGTGACGTCGTAGATCGCGGCCATCGTGTGGAACTCCGATGGTGGATCGAACGACAAATCGTCCGCGCGAATGATCTCGAACGACGGTTCCGGTGCGATGTCGTGCGCCGGATCGTCGAGGATCATCACGTGCAGTCGAACGGCGGGATTGTGTCGCGCGAGGCTCGCCGCGAGCACGCGCGCGTAGGGGAGATAGTTGCGCGCGATGATCGTGAACACGCGCGTCGCATCGGTCAGCGGCGCCGCGGGCGGTTTGGATTCGAGACTGCGGAGCGCGTTCAGTTCTGCGTCGCGCGCCTGCAGCACGAACTTCACCGACGCGAGCTCTTCATCGCGCGCGGCGATTTGCTCGCGCGTGCCGACGGCGAGACGATCGATCTCAACCTGGATCGCGTCGCGCGATGCGCGCAGAGTTGCCGTGTCCTGGAAAAGCTGCCGGCGTTCGATGTGCCCGGCGATCAGGATTTCGGCGGCCTGCTCGGAGACGAGATCGCGATGCTTGGCGTAAATGCGGCGCAGTGTCGCCGGATGATCGTCGCGACGGAGGAATCGGTGATGCAGCGAGTCGGGACGGACGCGATACTCGAACGTCGGCCGCGGAATGCGTACGAATCGCCAGCCGTGTTTCGCCGTCGCGAGCCAGAAGTCCCAGTCCTCCCAGTCGGTGAACGCGACGTCGTAGCCGCCCACA
Organism: Thermoanaerobaculia bacterium; assembly: GCA_036383875.1. Taxonomy (GTDB): domain Bacteria; phylum Acidobacteriota; class Thermoanaerobaculia; order Gp7-AA8; family Gp7-AA8; genus QHVT01. The sequence continues at coordinate 298 of DASVNL010000436.1, read as the reverse complement.
TCGGTCCAGACCGAGCGGCGCACGACGGCGCACGCGTCGATGTAGTTGCTCCAAAGCAATCGAGGGAGCTCGAGCTCGGGCACGACGACGTCGCCGTTCCGCGCGCCGAACTCGCGACGATCGCCATAGACCACGCCTGCCGCAGGATCCGCATCGAGGAACGACAACGCCTCGTCGACGAAGCCTGGCAGGAGACGATTGTCGGCGTCGAGCGGCAGAAAGAACTCGCCGGACGATTCAGCGATCCCGCGATTGCGCGCCGCGGACAATCCGGCCTGCGGTTGCTCGATCACGCGAT